>JADGCM010000005.1 GCA_015228995.1 Magnetococcales bacterium | reverse complement strand
AAGGATTAATCCGACTTACAGCACCACTTATCTAACCGCCCAGACAAAAAGCTCAGGCAGTGGTGGAATGCTAACCATCCACTCAAAAGGGGCGCTCACCCTGTCCGGAGCTACCAGCTATATTGCTGCAGACGTTAATTCGACTGCCACTGGATCGGGCGGCAGTATCCAGATTACCAGCGATGGCGCGTTGACGTTGGGGAGCGGGACTAAAATTCGTGCCAATGTGTTTGGGAGTGGTCAGGGGTCGGACGTGACCATCAGCGCTGGAACGATTGTTTTAGATGCTGGTAGTTATATCTCTACTGGGACTTACGGGGGCAATCGCAGTGGAGGCAATCTAACCATCACCAGTCGAGGCGATATGCGTATCGGTGGTAACAGCACCAGTTCTACCGGGCTGTATACCGAAACCAGTAGCATTGGCAATGGTGGAACGCTATCCGCCACTGTGGGGGGTGATCTGATTCTGGAAAATAGCGGTGAAATCCACAGTAAGGTCTATCCGGGAGCTAGTGGTCGTGGTGGAGCGCTCAATGTTACTGTGGCGGGCACTGCCCGCATTGGGAATGGTGGGGGGAATTTTGTTTCTGGATCGATCAACACCAAGACTGAAGGGAGTGGTGCGGGTGGGGCCATCTTCGTCGACACCCATGACCTGGAAATTAACCAAGGTGGTGAGATTGCTTCTTGGACCAGAACCGGTGGCGCTGCAGGTGGAGCGATTACAACGACCGCCCATCGTATCAATCTGCATGGTGGCGGATTTGGGGCACAGATTTTGACCGCTGGTTACGATGGGGGCAGCAATGGCAATATTACCGTTACTGGCCGTGAGTCAATTACTTTGGATGGAGAAAACGGTTCTTTCGGAGCCGAAATTATCAGTACGGGTTGGGGCCGTTCCAATAGCGGTTCGATTCTCGTCACAACACCAAGGCTATTGTTAACACGGTACGGGAATGTTAGCGCTGTTGTGGTCGATGGCCATGCTGGCGACGTTGCTTTAGTTGTCGACCAGTTTACCATGAGTGGAGGCATCTTACGCAGTTCCGTTTCCGGATCGGGAACAGGTGGCACAGTCAGACTAACGGCCAGTGGATCGGTAACAGTAGCCGGTCGTGCTGATGGCCCCAATATCCTCAATCGGGTGTCGCAAGTTGATAGTCTCACCATTGGTTCAGGCCAAGCTGGGCAAATTATCATCACTGCTCAAGATGTTGATGTTGGCGATGGTGGCCGTATTGCTGCCAGCACCGAGATTGCCACCCAAAACGGTGGTCGTGCTGGACAGATTCAGATTGAAGCCAATCGTGTCCGTGTCCATGATGGTGGTTTTATATCCGCCAAAAGTGAAACTTCCGGCAATGCTGGTAGTATTACCATTCTTGCCCGAGAACAGCTGCAGATTAGCGGCTTTGGTTCGATTAATATCCCCAATGGCTATACCACCAGTGGCCTTTATGCAGGCACCATCCAATCTGGTAAGGGTGGTGATGTGACTGTTACCACGCCAGTTCTTTCTATGTCAGCTGGAGGTAGAATCGACAGTTCAACATCAAAAAGTGGTGCTGGAGGGGATATTTTTATTGATGGTCAATCGATCAATCTCAGCGGTGGCAGCCGCATCGAAAGCTCAACGGCCGGAGCGGGTGCCAGTGGCGAGGTGACGGTCAAAGCGCCGCAGGGCATTACCCTGGCTGGCAAAGACAGTGGCCTGTTTGGCAAGTCCAGCGCAACGGGTGAAGCCGGTAAAATCGTAGCGGTGACCGGGCTGTTGGCGCTGTCGGATCAGGCTGAAATCAGTACTTCGGGTTCAGGTAGCGGCAAGGCCGGTGATATTACCCTCAACGATCCATCGTTGCGGCAGGTGTCGTTGCAGGGAGGAGCCGCCATTACCTCTTCCAATAGCAGCAGCGGAGATGCCGGTGAGATTAAGCTGGCGGCAGCCGATAATATAAACTTGGCCCATGGCATGATCAAGACTGAAGCCAAAGAAGGCCGGGGTGGCAGCATCGCTATCACGACACCATCACTAACGGCAACAGCTGGCAGTATCATCAGTGCCAGTGTTTCAGGTGGCGACAAGTTGGGTGGCACCATCCTGTTTGATGGCCAATCGCTCAACCTCAGCGGTGGCAGCCGCATCGAAAGCTCAACGGCTGGGGCGGGTGCCGGTGGCGTGGTGACGGTCAAGGCACCGCAGGGTATTACCCTGGCTGGCAAAGACAGTGGCCTGTTTGGCAAGTCCAGCGCAACGGGTGAAGCCGGTAAAATCGTAGCGGTGACCGGGCTGTTGGCGCTGTCGGATCAGGCTGAAATCAGTACTTCGGGTTCAGGTAGCGGCAAGGCCGGTGATATTACCCTCAACGATCCATCGTTGCGGCAGGTGTCGTTGCAGGGAGGAGCCGCCATTACCTCTTCCAATAGCAGCAGCGGAGATGCCGGTGAGATTAAGCTGGCGGCAGCCGATAATATAAACTTGGCCCATGGCATGATCAAGACTGAAGCCAAAGAAGGCCGGGGTGGCAGCATCGCTATCACGACACCATCACTAACGGCAACAGCTGGCAGTATCATCAGTGCCAGTGTTTCAGGTGGCGACAAGTTGGGTGGCACCATCCTGTTTGATGGCCAATCGCTCAACCTCAGCGGTAGCAGCCGCATCGAAAGCTCAACGGCTGGGGCGGGAACGGGTGGTTCCATTGCCATCAACACCCAGCAAGTCGAGCTGATGGACAAGAGCACCATCGCCTCCAACAGCACCTCGACGGCGGACAAGGCTGGGCCAGCTGGTTCTATCACCCTCATAGCCAACGATCAGTTGCGGTTACGACGGAGTGAAATTGCTTCCAAGGCGGAGAGTGGTGGCGGTGGCGATATTAACATCCAGGTTGGCGACAGAATTTATCTGACCGATTCGGGCATCACCACCTCGGTTAAGGGCGGTGGTGGCAGTGGTGGCAACATCTTCATCGACCCGATCTATTTCATCCTCGAACGCAGCCGCATTGAAGCCAATGCCCACGGGGGTGCAGGAGGTAATATCCAGATCAGCTCGCAGACCCTATTGCGCGATCTAGACAGCACGATCACTGCTTCATCGGCGTTGGGATTACAGGGGACGGTGAGTATCAACACCCCCAATACCAACGTTGCTGATTCTCTATCGGCGGCAGCGATGCAGCTGGTGGACATAGGCGCTATTAGTGGCCGGCCCTGTGCCAAACGCAAGTATGGCAGTCACAGCAGTTTTGTCATCGGTGGCAAAGGCGGTTTGCCCGAACAACCCGGAGATCTACGCTCTTCCTGGCCCCAACCGACCCAGGCCCAAACCGGCAACCGAGGCGGCATCACCGTGGCTAGGCTGGAATGTCGTGATTGATTTTGCACCCATCGCCCTGCCTCTCCCACAAGGGGAGAGGGTAAGGAAAGTGGTCTCATGCTCCCCCTCTCCCCTTGTGGGCTACCCTATACACACATTTTCCGGGAGTGGGATAAGCACCCGCATGAACCTCACCCCCAACCCCTCTCCATAAATGGAGAGGGGAGTAAAAACGGTATCATGTCTCCCCCTCGCCATTCATGGAGAGGGGGACTAAGGGGGTGAGGGAAAAGACGAACACCTTAAATGCCATGATCGGAAGGAAGGCAATCCTAATGGATAGACGACTGACAGCGGTTTTAGCGCTGTTTGGGATCTTTTGTGGTGTGGATTTATCCTACGCAGACAACGAATCCAGCCCCACCCCCGTCGTTGCTGAAATGGTGCAGGTGCAACTGTTTGCCGGTGACATGCAGCGCCTCTTGGCTGGATTGGAACCAGCCAGCCGGGCGGCATTGGTGGCCAATCGCGCTTTGCTGGAGAAACTGGTAGCTGAGGAGTTGGTACGTAAAACCATCATTCAACACGCCAAGACAGCGCAACTCGACCGTGAGCCATCGGTGCAACTGGCGATGACGCGTGCGGCCGATCAAGTATTATTGGCGGCCTATATGACGCGCCAGACCGATCCGGGACCTTCCTATCCATCGGCAGATGAAGTAAGAGTGTTTTTTGATGCCAACCGCGACCGATTTCGCAAACCGGACCGGTATCATGTTGCCCAGATTTTCTTGGCCTTACCAGCCAGTAGCGGCAAAAAGGAGGCGATGCGTATCCACCGCAAGCTGCTGGAAAATCCTAAACAATTTGCTGAGATAGCGCGTGCTCAGTCACAGCATAGTGATAGCGCCGCTAAAGGTGGTGACCTAGGTTGGCTCGAAGAGGGAGCGATCCTACCGGCTTTGCTGCCGGTGTTGCGTTCGCTGAAACCAGGGGAAATTAGCTCTCCGGTAGCCACACCGAGTGGCTGGCACATTTTGCGGTTGATCGAAGCCGATGTGGGGCGCCAGCCCACCTTATCTGAGGCCGAGAATGCCATTAAAGGGTTGTTGCGTGTCGACCGTATACGTCGGACAGAACAGGAACTGGTGGAGAAAATGGTACGTGAGACCCCACCGCAATTACGATTGGATGCGTTGAAAATGGGACCAGAGCAGTGACCAAAAAACAGAGTCACTGTTTATCCATCTGCATGATCTTGGGGCTGCTGCTCGTAGATGATATCCAGCTTTGGGCAGCTGCCGGGGATGGGGAAGAGGCAACCGTGGTTGAAAACCGAGGCAAACGACGCATCAAACGTGGTGGAGCACAGCCTACTGAACCATCAGCGGCGGAGAAGCTACCGACGCCGCCGTTAAATATGGCCCCGATTGCTGTCCCGACCCAGTCACCCTTGCCGAGTCTGGCCGAGCCACAACAGGGAGAGCCATTATCCGTGATGCAGCGGCTGCTGGTGCGTGAGGTCCGCATAGAGGGTAACACGGTATTATCCGATGTTGAAGCCCAAGCCCTGGTAGCGCCGTGGTTAAATCGAGAGCTCGCCATTGAAGATCTGCTGCAACTCAAAGACGAAGTAACCCGTTGGTATGTCGAACGGGGCTATGTCACCTCGGGGGCTACCCTGCCGGATCAGCAGGTCAGCGATGGGGTGATCCGACTACAAGTGGTCGAAGGGGTGTTAAGCGACGTTGAAATCAGCGGCAATACCAATTTGCGGAGCCGTTATATCTCGGAACGGTTGCCATCGTCGCCACAGCAAGTTCTCAACATCCGCGATCTGGAGGAGCAGTTCCAGATACTGCGGCAGAAGGAAATGATTGAGCAGCTCCATGCCGAGTTGCGTCCCGGCCCGACGCTAGGCCAAGCGGTCATGGCGGTGCGGGTGGAGGAACGCCGCCCGTGGCAGGTGTGGGCTGGCTATAACAACCAAGGCTCTCCTAACATGGGGGCACAACGCCTATCTGTAGGGGCGACCCATCGCAGTGTGCTGGGATGGGGTGACCAGTTGGAAGGAGAAGTTCTGCACAGTAAAGGCGAAGATCATTACGCCGTTTCTTACACCATGCCTTTGGTGGGGTTGGGCCTGCCGGATAGTGCACTGTTTCTTAAATCGGGCCATTCCGGTAGTTCGGTGGTGGTGACCCCCTTCGATGCCATCAATATCTCTGGCAACTCCCGCACCCATGCGATGGGTCTACGTCACGCCCTGTGGAAGACAACGGCCGACGAGGCCTTGCTGAGTCTTAGTTTTCAACATCGCGATAGTCAAACTTTTTTGATGGGGGCGCCTTACCGCTTTACGCCTAGCGATCCGGAAGCTAGAACGATAATCAATAGCCTTAATTTTGCTCAAGAGTGGCACCACCGTGACCAGCAGCAGGCCCTGTCGCTGTTATCCACTTTCAGTAAGGGGGTACCCAACGAATCCGGTAGCCGTTTTTGGGCTTGGTTGGGGCAGGCACAGTGGGCGCGACAACTCCCCTTTCTGACCAGTTCGTTGCTAACGCGATTGGCTTATCGTTGGGCCAGTGAACCCATGGTGGCGACTGAAAAATTTACTTTGGGGGGAATGAATACAGTCCGCGGTTACCGTGAGGGGC
This sequence comes from Magnetococcales bacterium, assembly GCA_015228995.1. GTDB lineage: Bacteria > Pseudomonadota > Magnetococcia > Magnetococcales > JADGCH01 > JADGCH01. The sequence continues at coordinate 23,224 of JADGCM010000005.1, read as the reverse complement.
TGGTTTCACGTGATCGGGGCGTGCTGGCCAATTTTGAATGGCGAGTACCGACCCCGCTCAAGTTGCCTGTGCCTTTCATCAGCGACCCGAATAACGATGGTGCCCTTACGGTAGCCCTATTTAGCGATATGGGTAAAAACTGGGATAAAGGTCAGAAACATGCCGATCTACCCAATCTTGCCAGCGTTGGCGTCGGCTTGCTGTGGGACATCAATCGCGACTCAAATGTGGCTATCTATTTTGCTGAGGCGATGAGAAACGTGCACCATAACAATGAAGATATCCAAGATCGCGGCGTCCATTTTCGTTTAACAGTCGCACCGTTTTAGCCATGAAGAAAATACTTTTTATACTATCTATCTGTATGCTATTGGCCCGAACGTCTCTGGCTGTCGAAGTGGCTCCAGGGGAAACCGTTTCGCAACGAGTTGCTACTTTGACCACTTTGGCCGCTACCCAGCAATCGATGGGTTATTACCCCGAAGCGAAAAAAATACTTGATCAGGCGCAATTGCTGGTAGCAAGTGGTGATAGCACCGATCATGCCCGTCTGCTGGCCGCATGGGGCGATTGGTTGCTTAACTCGCACCAGGAAGATGAGGCGCTTAAAAAGCTGCAAGAAGGAGTCGGTTTGCTTGATCAGCAAACGGAGGGGCGGCAAGTTCGACTGCTCAAAGGCCAGCTATTGAACAACATGGGCAACGTTTATGTCGTGCAAAAACGTTATGGCTTGGCCCATGCCAGCTACCTTAAAGCCCTGCAGGCTATTTCTGGCTTGGAAGTTCGATTATTAGAGTCTGAAATCCATCACAATCAGGCTCGTTTAGCCATGCGTAAGCGCGATTTTAGCCAAGCGGTCGATCAAATTGAGCTTGCCACGGCCAGTTATCGTGCTGTGCCGGACCATGTGGCACGTGGCTTTGGCTTGGTGTCATTAGGGCGGATTTTGTTAGATATCATGCGTGCCGATACGGTAGCGTCAGATCAGTACTTGTTGCAAGCCTGGAATTTGTTAGAAGAGGGAGGCAACCTTGCCCGTCTAGCTGGTGATGGTCGCACGCTTTCCTTCGCCCTGGGCTATCAGGGGCAGAGTTACGAAATGGGGGGGCGGACCGGAGAAGCGATTCAGCTTACTAAACAAGCACTTTTCCACGCCCATTCGGTGCAAGCGAGCGACAGCCTCTATCTTTGGCAATGGCAGATGGGACGATTACTCGCCCGTCAGGGGATGACAGCATCGGCACTGCAACATTATCGCGATGCGATAACGACCTTGAAAGGGGTGCGTCAGGATTTTTTTTACGGCATGCGGGATGCGCCCGACTCATTTCGTGAGCTGATCGGCCCGGTCTATTATCAGTTGGCCGACCTGCTGCTGCGTCAAGTCGATGCAGCAGCTAGTCGTGAGGATAAAAAGGCTTTGCTGGTGGAAACGCGCGATACCATTGAGGTGCTCAAAGCAGCTGAACTACAAAACCTGTTTCAGGATGAATGTGTCACTGCGATGCAAAGTCGTACCGCTGGTGTCGAACAGTTGGGGCATGGGACGGCTGTTTTTTACCCTATACTCCTGGAGGATCGTGTTGAGCTGTTATTGACGATGCCCGATGGCGAAATGAAACGCCACACCACAGCCGTTGGTCGGGCTAAGGTGGAACAAACGGCTCAGGCACTGCGGATCGAGTTAGAGGAGGAGATTGACGGTCAGGAGTTTTTACCGCACGCCAAAAATCTCTATCGTTGGTTGATCGCACCGGTCATGGCAGATCTCAAGGAAGCATCGATTCACACCTTGATTGTGGTTCCGGACGGACTGTTGCGCCAGATCCCGATGGCTTCTTTGCATGATGGCAACCGTTATCTGGTCGAGCATATGGCCATTGGGGTAACGCCTAGTTTACGCTTGACCGACCCGCAGCCGCTGCGTGCGATCCAATCAGAGCTGATGATCTCTGCTCTATCTGAGCAGGTTGACAACGATTTTCCACCGCTACCGAGCGTGCTGGAAGAGGTTGATAAAATTAAGAGAATATATAACAACAGAACTATTATTAATGATGAATTCACAACGAATAATGTGATGGATATTTTGGACAAAAAGAGTTACTCAATTGTTCATATCGCGTCACATGGTCAGTTCAATCGTGATCCACGTAAAACGTTTTTACTGACTTACGATGGCAAATTGACTATGAACCATCTCGAAAAGATGATTAGCGCCAGTCAATCTCGTCATGAGGCTGTGGAGCTGCTGACGCTCAGCGCCTGCCAAACTGCGGCCGGAGATGATCGAGCGGCGTTAGGATTAGCGGGCGTGGCGGTTAAGGCTGGGGCGCGCAGCGTGCTGGCGTCGTTGTGGACCATTGACGATCAGGCGACGGCTCAACTGGTGACCGGGTTCTATCATAACCTACGTAGCGGCATATGGACCAAGGCGCAAGCGTTACAACAAGCGCAGATTGTGCTGCTGAAGCAGCGTGGCACCAAGCATCCCAGCTTTTGGAGCGCTTTCATCATGATTGGTAACTGGTTATAAGGAGGGACGCCACACCAGATCAGGATGGCGTGCCGCTCGGGTTTCGTCCAACCGCTGCACCGGCGTATGGTGAGGCGCATTTCTGACCAACTCCGGATCGCTAATCGCCTCCTGGCGAATCGCGGTCAGGGCCGCCACAAACTGGTCGAGTTCCTCTAGACTTTCGGTCTCAGTTGGTTCGATGAGCAAGCACTCCGGTACCAACGATGGAAAATAGACGGTCGGCGCATAGCAACCGTAGTCCAGCAACCGCTTAGCGACATGCAATGCCGTTACTCCAAACTGGTGCGCCTCAGGTTGCAGGGTCACGATAAATTCATGGGTGGCGCGCCGCTGCGGGTAAGCCAGTTTGAAACCAGCCTGCCGCAACCGCTCCATTAGGTAGTTGGCATTGAGGGTGGCATAAGTTGAGACCCGGTGTAGACCATCGCTCCCCAATAGCCGCAGGTAGACGTAGGCACGCAACAGCACCCCGACATTACCGGCAAAGGCGGTTAATCGGCCGATGCTTTGCGGCCGGTCGCTCTCACCCGCCAAGCGGCACAGCCCTTGCGCATCCCGCTCCACCAACGGCAGCGGTAAAAACGGTTGCAACCGCTCATTAACGCCAATGGGACCCGCCCCTGGGCCACCGCCGCCGTGCGGGGTAGCAAACGTTTTGTGGGTGTTGATATGAACGGCATCGAAGCCCATTGCTCCCGGGCGCACCCGACCGACAATGGCATTGAGATTGGCGCCATCGTAGTAGAGCAGACCACCCGCTTGGTGGACAATGTGGGCAATCTCCTCAACCCGACGTTCAAACACCCCCAACGTCGATGGATTGGTCAACATCAAGCCGGCGGTTTGTGGTCCAACCGCTGCCTGCAAGGCCTCTAAATCGACATCGCCGTCAGCCGTCACCGGCACTTCTCGGACTCTAAAGCCACACATACTGGCTGTTGCTGGATTGGTGCCGTGGGCAGCGCTGGGAATAATCATTTCACAACGTGCCACATCACCACGGCTGCGGTGATAGGCCCGGATCATGGCCACACCGGCAAACTCACCCTGAGCCCCAGCCATAGGAGACAGGGAAAACTGGCTCATACCCGTCACATAAGAGAGCATCTCCTGTAACTCATACAAACATGACAACACCCCTTGACCGTAATGCTCCGGCAGCAGTGGATGCCGCTCCAGAAAACCAGGCAACATCGCCAGGGTGTGACACACCCGCGGGTTGTATTTCATAGTACAGGAACCAAGCGGATAAAAATGGCTATCGATGGCATAGTTACGCTGCGAGAGCCGGGTAAAATGGCGCATCACCTGTAACTCGGATAACTCGGGTAGCAGAGGCGGCTGCGAGCGCAGCGCCGTGGCGGGCAAGTCGTCTAAATCTTGTTGTACCCCACTTAGGTCGATATCAGGCCAGTGTGGTGAGGTATGCCGCCCCGCAGCACTTTGCGAAAAAATAGGAGCAACCTGGGTGTAAGCAGCGGTCATCGACGACTCCAGTTAAAAAATTGACGATTTAATGGCCTATAAACCGTGAGGGGCACGACAAAGCACCTCAATCTGCTCGGCAATTTGCCTCCCCGTGATGCGACCATAGGTTCTAAGCGCCTTAGCGATAGCCAGAGCATCGGCAGGCGTAGGCCGCTCAACGGCTCCATATTCTTGGAAGGCCCTGTCATACAGATTTTTAATGATCTGTTCTTGGCTAAGCATTATTTCTTGACTCATAAAGCCCATCTCATACGCTGCCCCCTCACCCCCCAACCCCCTCTCCAACAAGTGGAGAGGGGGAGCGTGAAGCGGCCTCTTTACCCTCTTCCCTTGTGGGAGAGGGCAGGATGAGGGATGCGAAAAACACGGTCATTCTATGGCAAACAATAGGCTGTTGTCAAAGTTCCAGCGGCAGCAGGCTAGTGGCTGGCCCCTGCCCTTCACTTCTTCTGTAACAGAAAGAGAAATTCCTTGTTGGGCACCTGTGTATTCCGGAGCCACTCCTTGCTCCACGTCATATCAGCCATCACATGACGACGATAGTCTAACTCGATCACATCTAAAATTTTGCCTGCATCGTTCATAACACGATCAAGTTCTTCTGCAGTGGCTCTACCACCGGAGCTATAAGATAATATTATGTACTTGGCGTTCGTGTTGTTGATGAGCCTATGAAGGGCCTCAACCGCGATGAATTTGCCCTGCTCATTGCGCCGAAATTCTTCGAAAACAGAACCAGCCACCTCATCACGGCTATCGAGACGACGGTTCACTTTACCAAACAGTTGCGGCCGATCATTCAGACATATTGTGGTCCACAGATGGTAATAAGCCAAATACCGGACCCGTGACGGGGGCATTTTTTCATTATTGGATCCGTAAGGTGGGTCATAATAAGCTAAATCTGCCTCGACATGCTGTGCAATAGCGAACACATCTTCGTTGGTGACCCGATGGACATCGTCACAGCAGATAATATTCGGCACCTCTAGGTGCATCGACTTAAATGACCGTGGCGACCAATCGCGCAAGTATGAGGCAAAATGGCCCAATGTGCTATCGACTTTATCTAACGCCATGATGAGGCTGGTCAGGGCTACGGCTTTTGAGTATGGATCCAGTTCTAATTGGTCTATTTTCTCTCTAATACCGTCCAGTTTTCTTGTATTATGAATTTGCCAAGGCCGCTTCAGTTGAATATCTTGATTTTTAACTGAAGCATCGGCACCATAAAACTCGGTAAACCAACCATCCTTAGGTGGACAACTATTTAATTCAGAAATGAGTTGATCGTATTTTTTCTTTGACCCTGCTTTTAGATAACAATCACCAAACACCTTTGACCAAACGGCTTTATCGTTACAAATAACCCGATAACCACATTGAGCCAACGCTTGCGATACCCGCGTTGACCCGGCAAAGCCATCGAAAACTGTTTTTACACCTGTTTTTTGTGCTAGCCATAATATCTGTGGCAATAACCTAAGTTTTGAGCCCGCATATTTAATCCCCTCCGTAGGCGGGGCTGCTGGGTAGTCAGCATCAAAGAGACTTTGCTGAATCATAGTATTATTATTTATATGTTGTTAATTTTTTTGAGCTCTTCAATATCTTTATTAATTTCTGAGAGTGCTGCTCTATGTCCTGTATCAGACGAAACCAAAGCCCGTGAGAACAAATTAACCAGTGTTGTATTATGTGAGTATTCAACCCACCCTTGCGTTACACTATCGAAGTAGGGGGATGCGTGCCGTGTGTGCGTCCATAGACCACGCTGTAGTGCATTTGCTGCAGCATCGCCATACCGTACTTCACAAATATAGCGCTCATCTTCATCATAAAAAATAAATACAGGATGTTTTCTTCCTTTTCCGCTATAGGAATGAATTATTTTCGCAGTTTGATGTTTTACAGAATCATAATTAAACACAAGTATATTGCATTTTTTTTCCTTCTCATTATAAATTAGTGGTAGCACATTTATATCAGAGAAACTTGAAAATGCTGGATCAGAGAATATCTCTCTTAGTTGATTTTTATCATCAATTACTTCTTGTTTTTCTTGCATGAGCCGAGGGTACATGAGGGTATTTTTATCAGTTGATAATTGAAGGGGACCATCGCCATAAGCCTTGAGGCTAACTGAAAATTTGTCCTTCGTGATTTCATTTGTAACCGTGATATCTTCTTCTTTCGACTTTGCCCTATATAGATCTTTTCCAACATGTAATGACTTAAAATCGTACATGTATTGATTAATAAACTCTGCTATCGCAATTTCAGCGAGATCTCCGTGAGTCTTGTTTCCTATTAGACGCATCGTAAATATATTGCTCAATGTAATTATAATCAATAATTTATGTTTACTAATAAGTAATTTTAACCTAGCTATAAAATCTTTATACGGGTTTATTAAATTTTCCATAAATTACACACTCCAACTTATTAATTTTTTAGTGCGCTACTATGAGTCAGTACGCACCCGGCATCATCACCGAAAACATCTTGAAGCGACCGAACATCCAAAATTCGATCTGTCCACTGTACCAAAGCATCTGAATCGGTATCTAGAACCCGCTCAACTCAATTACGGAGACCAGGAAAATGACGGCGAAGAAAGCGGAGTGATCGTCCGCCTCCTTCCATCCCAATCTGATCAAGATTGGTCACACAAGGTGGCATCTTGCTTTCCCCTTCAAACTCTGCTAGCTCCCATGAAAGCTGTTGATTAGCGCCTTTCAACAACTGTAACACCCGGTCAACAAAACGCAACAGTTGTTGTCGGATTTTCTGGTGATTAAAACCCTTCTGATACAGCCCACAGATGATCCCCTTCTTGACATGATAACGCCTGTCAGCTTTACGGCAGAAGGTTAATCAACCTTGCCACAGATACCTCCACAGGCCAAAGCACTGCGGATTGTTTCTGCAGCGATTCCGGGTGACACAGCCACTGGTCAAATAGTTTTTCCAGCACCAACTGAATCTGTTGCGGATCATCAGCTGGCGCACAATAATGACCTGTTTTTATAATCATCGCATCCAGTTCTTTGTTTTCAAAGGTCAATCCAAGGATTGTTCTGCCGACATTCAAGTATTCATAAAATTTCGATGGAATGGTATAACGAGACACAGGATGAACATTTTGGATCAGCAGTAACACCTGGGTAGCCAGCATGGCCTCCCTTGCGGCATCACGCGTGACCACCCCATGATAAGTCATTTTTTCTGGCCACGGGAAAGCATCAAGAGATGCCCTACAATCGCGAGCCAAGTTACCGTAGATATCCAGGCGATACAGATCTCTCAACTCTGGGCGATGAGAAATCAAAAGGCATATAGCATTCAAAAAAACGTCTAGATTTCTAGATTTACCTAAGGATCCAAAATGAGCAAAGCGCAGCACTCCGAGATCAGGTTGAATATTTATAACGTCTTTCGCCACCGGCACACCCGGATAGATAAATACCCCCCTGTCCTCCATCCGCACCCGCCGTTGCGCTGCGACAAGGGCTGCCTCAGTGAGAAAAACGATCCGGTTGGCTTGCCTGCAAATCCAGCGTTCGATGATTCGATGGTAGAACAAAGACCGGAAACTACGCAACCACTCTTCATGTACGAGGGGATCCTGGAACTCAGCGACCCAAGGGATTCCCGTTGCAGCAGCCAACACCCCCCCTGCCAGATGCGCGCTCACGGAGCCACCGGTCGTGTAGATTTGCTCAACCGCATACCGACGACTCAGTTGCCAGCCTCGAATGAAGGCCAGTGGGAACCAAGTCCACCCATTATCTAAATCAACGATCAGCTTCTCCAAGAGATAAAAGGGCAATAAAATGATCGTTGCCAGTATTTTAGCCAGCCGCCATGGCCATGAACGAGCACTCTTGTTACGACGGAAAAACCACCGCAACTCCGTTCTCCAACCAGATGGTCCGAATGAAGGGACCCGATAGTGTTGGTAACAAGGCATTCGCTCTCCCAACATACCGGAAATCAGAAGAGGAGTGATACCGCAGCGAACAAAAACGGGCAATCGATCATCAATGTGATTAGCGCTAGCGCTCCCTGTATTGGAAGCATAAGAAAAAATCAGCCAGTGCCGATTGATGCGAGCAGAGGACATTCGCTCTCCCATCTATATAAAATCAGGGTATATTATGTTGGAGTCGGTGTAGTTTGCCATATACACTGCCTTCCAAAGCAACCAACTCGGCGTGTGACCCTTTCTCTACAATTTGCCCTCCGTCCAAAACAGCTATTATATCAGCACGTTCTACAGTTGTAAGACGATGAGCAACCACTAATACGGTGCGTCCCTTAATCAGATAATCAATGGCGTCTTGCACAGCCCGTTCAGAGATCGTATCCAAAGATGAAGTCGCCTCGTCAAGAATTAGAATCGGGGCATTTTTGAGGAAGGCTCTGGCTATAGCCAAACGCTGGCGTTGCCCACCGGAAAGGCGCACTCCAGACTCACCAATCATGGTATCAAAACCATTGGGCAATGCCTCAATAAATTCCAGAGCATTCGCTTGTTTGGCTACTTCGACAATTTCTTCCAGGGGGCGCTCTGGTTGACCGTAGGCAATATTATTACGAATCGTGTCGTCAAATAGCACGGTGTTCTGGGTCACCACTGCAATTTGGCTTCGCAAAGATTGTAGGGTCACATTTTTGAGGTCTACGCCATCAATGGTGATGCTTCCCTTATTAGGATCCATAAATCGCGGCAGCAGATTGACTAACGTGGATTTACCACTGCCACTGTACCCAACCAAAGCAAGGATCTGCCCTTTCTTCAATGTCAGATCAATTTCTCTAAGAATGGGTTGTTCCGTCTCAGGATATCGGAATTCGACACCGCGAAAACAAATTTCCTGACAAAAAACCGGCAATGTTTCGGCTGTAGTGGCTTCACGAATTTCTGGTTGATAATCCAACACCCAAAAAACTCTACTCGCAGCCGAAAAACCCCGCTGAACCATACTATTTATACGAGTGATACCCTTAATAGGCTCGTATGTCATCACCAAGGCAGTCAAAAAAGAGAAAAAGGTTCCGGCTGAAGATTCCCCCTGCATCACCCGACTACCGCCATAGACAATAATAGCGACAATACCTATACCACCAACAAATTCCATGACAGAACTCGACAACTTCACTGCCTTTATATCAGATACCTGGACTCGAAAAAGTTCGCGCAGAACTAGGGAAAAGCGAGAAGATTCGTATTTTTCCATAGCGAAGGCCTGGATGATCTGGTAGCCCGTTAATGAGTCATGCATAATGGATGAAAGTACCCCAAATTTTTCCTGAATCTGGGTATTAAGGCGACGGTGGATATGGCTAAAAAAAACCACGGGAAGAAAGGCAACCGCGAGGAATCCACTACAAAAGATAGCCAATCGCCAGTCAAGATAAAATATTAGTCCCACCAATCCTACGACCTGAAAGACATCCTTAATCAGTCCTACTGCAGCCGAAGAAATAGCGCCTTGAATCAGCGCTACATCTGTGAGGATGCGGGACATCAACTCCCCAGTTGAATGCCTATGAAAAAAAGATATCGATTGGCGCAATAAACTGTCAAAAATGGCTTGACGAAAATCTCGGACCATGCTGTTGCCAACGCGTTCAAGGTAATACTCGTAGAAAAACCGCGTAACTCCTTTAAGGAGGAAGACAGTGATAATTACAAATGGTAAATACCTAAAATATAGTTCATTTTTTTCGATAAAAATTTCATCCAGGGCCGGTTTTATCAGATATGCCTGGGCTGAGGTAAGGCCTGACGCAGCAATCATAAAAAAAACTGCAACAACCCAATATCGAACATAGGGGCGGGTATAACCATAAAGCCTATTCAATATCTCTTTATCTTGGTAGTTGGAGACATTGCCATCTAATTTATTATTCATGTTTCTTGTTTTTCTGACTTTAGAGTCGGTAGTTGCCCTATTCCCGGGCAGTCACTCATGTTTATTTCACGTAGTTTCATATACTTATAAAAAACACCTGTAGCATTTGAAACAGAGATAAGAAAACCAGCAGAACCTTCCAGAACACCACGTTGGAAAAAATAATTTTTAATGAAAGCCACCCATGCTTTCAATGCCGCCACGAGCGTCGATGTGCCACGAGTGTGAGCATGTTGTTGTGCGTAAAGGCTGGAGTATTTTTGCATCTTATCAATCAAATCAGTCACACCCTCAAAGGGGTAATGATTGATATGGCCGCGCAATTTTTGGACAACGCCACCAACCGGCAATAAAACGCTTTCATGTACAAGACGCTCGCTATACCCCGCGACATCACGATTGAACAGCCGGACAACAAAATCCGGATACCAACCACAACAATGTACAGCAACGCCCCGATAGTGGTTGATACGTGAAACAGCGTACACGGTATGTGGGTCCAATTTTAAGGATTTTATCTCCTCAACAAGGTTTGGAGTAAGAAGTTCGTCACTATCCAAAGCCAAGACCCAATCATGCCTAGCCTGTCGAGTAGCTAGGCGGCGCATGGGACCAAATCCTATAAAGGGCCCTTGTATCAGTTTGGCGTTGGCAAAACGGCTCACAATCGCCACCGTCTCGTCTACCGATCCATTGTCATAGACCACAACCTCTTCAAAGGCCAGAACAGAGGTCAGACAACTCTCAATGTAGCGTGCGCTGTTATAGGTCAACACAATGACTGAGATAGGTATATTCACTTGGTATTCAATAAGATCTTAAGCCTGTTGGCACTGGCTTCCACACCGAAATGCACTCTTTGTCGAAGCATTGTTTCCCGTTGCTGTTGATAGCGATCTGGTTCTGGCGCAAGAATTAAGCGTTCCACCATCTTTTGTAATTCCGCCTCATCCTCACACAGGTAGCCAATATCACCAAACATACTGAAATAATACTCAAACATGACACATCGGATGGCCAAAATAGGTTTTGCAAAACGAAAAGCGTCAATAATGGCCCCACTAGCCTTCAATACATAGCTATCCGTCGGATAAAGGAAGACGGCGTAATCTATCGATTGGATCGCTCTATCAAGTTGTTCCCTAGGCATGAAGGAACCGCTACAAACCTCACCTACAGGTTCTACCGATGGCGAAGCAGCAATCCTTTTTCCTAGTTCATTATCAATCATGGCTCCAATAAAATGAAAAGATGCACGACCAGGACCAAGCCGACGATAGACCGACTCGGCCAATCGCAAGAAGGATTCACTGCCTTTCCATACCGCCACCACGCCGATGGACCCAAAGCACGGCCTACTAAGGGAAGGCAATTCGTTACTATCCTTTTCACGTTCCGTTAAAAAAATACCGGGATGATCGATTGCAACGACATAAGAGGCCAGATCTGAAGCAAACCGAGGCAACCAGTCCGCTATGTAACGCCCTAAAACCAAATAATGAATATCCGATTTATTACCCAACAGCAATGCGTTTCCATAGTAGAAAGGTTTGTAAGCACGGAAACACGCCTTGCGTAGATCATCCACGGCACCGTGCATGACGATCCAGCTCTGCGTTTTGCCACGACACTTGAACTTTATCGAGTAAAGAGTCGCCGACGAAGCGCTGAGAAACAGTACCAATGGGCTTCCCAACTCAGCCGCCTGTTGGTATACGGTTTTTACTACCCGCCAATCATAAGGCACGCGCCACTTATTGCTTAAATTCCGTTGAGGTAGGACAATGGCGCGCCAAGTCAGAGTCTCCGCTTGCTGCCTCATCCCGTTCGCTTCGAGCATGCCCCTCAGTATCCGCCAATGACTCTCCTCGGAAAGGAATAAAATTTTTGTTTCAGGATAGGCACAGCGCAAAGAAAGCAGCATCGCCGCATTGAACCCAGTATGTTCATCCCCTTTACATAGTGGCTCACAGACCACCATACTTTGGAATTGCTCCATTTCATTCACTCTTATTCCACAACGCCAGATAGGTTTCTGCCACTTGTCCCCATGTCTGATTTTGTGCCCAAGCCCAAGCTGGTTCAAAACGCGCCGCGACACGATCCAAATCAAACAGACACTGTTCAACAGCCGACGTAAACTCATCTGCATTACCACAGATAAACAGACTGGCAGCCATAGGGTGCGTTCTCAGATAGGATTCACGGCCAGCGTTGTGGTACATAGCAATGACGACTCTTCGACAATAAAGCGCCTCCAGAATGCTCAGATACCCCGAAACCACGATGATGGGATAACCCAAAATGACAGGAGATACATCCGTGACGGGCGGATGTATTGTCACCAACTTATGGCGGGCCATGAGCTCTGCCATAGGTCCAAAGCCATAGGCGTGCAAACGTATGGCACTGTCTTTTTTTGTGGATAGCCGCTCCATGGCCGATAGCAACAAGGGAAGCCCCGTGTCATCACGAAATTGTCCTAAATAACATAGATTTTTTTCTAGTAATTTCAGAGACAATGACTTCGGAAATGCCTCTGGGGATATACCCCCATACATAACCACGTCCACTGGCGTGCCATACCAAGCAGGGATAAAGTCTCCTACAGCTATGGTCCCACGAGCAGTGGCGTTACACGTCTGACGCTGGAGAATAACCTTCCTCTTTGGAGGATAACAACCTTCCCATCCATGAAATGTTAGGAAAACACGATTCAACATATTATTGCGTTGCAATACATCTATAAATGGGTAAAGCGTATGATAGTCATGAAAATGTAAAATGCTCTGCCCTTTTGGGTCAAGAAGGGCCACCACCTCCTTTGCATAGTGATCTTCCCCAAAAAACTTAAGGAATGCTCGGCGAATTTTTGGCCATCTTCCCCTGGGCTTGGCGATGTAGTGCGTCAAAAATGAGGAACCTTCCTTTGGTGGCGAACCTAACACCAAGATGTTGCCATGCAACCCGAACGCCTGTAGTGCTCGATGAACGGAATCAACGTGGCGCTCAACCCCACCCACAGACGGCGTGAAGGAGGGTGTGATCATCCAGTAATCGATAGTCTTCAGCATATTGTGCAGCAGCTTAGGTTTTTGAAAGGAAATGAAGTTCTAAGCCCTCTTTGCAGCGAAACTCCCCCAACGCAATGGTTTCACGCAAAATTTTATCATTAGTCTCAAGAGCACCCCGACTTTGCTGCGGGTGATGCAAATGAAAACCAATCGCACTAAAAACTAGTTTTTTTCTTTTTAGCCCGATTAGAAACAGCCTCTCTACTAAATCACTATCTTCACGCCCCCAACCCTGGAAACGTTCGTCGAAACCGTTGACTCTAACGATATCGGAGTACCATAGAGAAAAATTACACGTTCTGCTGCCACTGCTTTTAGTGTCCAAGGACGAACAAAACTTAGAAAGCAGCCTGGAATGAATGATTTTATAGCGGCCAGATACACCACTGGAAAAAATCGATACATCCGCAACCCCTGCGCCACTTTCAAGCACTTTACGGGTTTTTTCTGGTGACAACAGTACACGCCCCCCCTGAATAAAAAGTCCACTCTCAGCGTTCCGACAATGATCTTCAACAAATCGTTTATCAAGAAGGATATCCCCATCAATGAAGACGATGTAATCGCCACTTGACCGAGCAATTGCCTTATTTCGGATTCTTGCGGCACGGAAGCCTTTGTCATCCTGCCAAACATGAATGACCGGGAAGGACACACGCTCCCGAAAATTATCGATAGCGTGCTCTGTCTCTTGGTTCGAGCCGTCGTCCGCCACGATTACTTCATCCGGGCAAGTAGTTTGAGACAACACAGAGGCAAGCGTAGCCTCTAAAGCATCCACTCGGTTATAAGTCGTTAGGATCAAACTGACTCTCACACCGAAAGCCTGTGTCCTGAGAGCCAGTGCTTTTGGATGATATCTACAATGCGCTGGGCAGCGTTTCCATCTCCGTATGGATTGAAAAGAGGGCTGTTGCTGACCTTATTTCCCCGAAAAGAGCCGTCTAGAATCGATTCGGTAGTAGAGACGATACGCTCTTGATTCGTCCCAACCAGCACAGCGACACCGGCATCAATCGCCTCCCACCGCTCAGTCGCTTCCCGCAGCACCAACACGGTTTTCCCCAAGGAAGGGGCCTCTTCTTGAATACCCCCAGAATCGGTCAGAATGACATCACTGCGGTTCATGAGGTAAACACATGTATCATAGGGAAGATGTTCAATGAGATGGATATTGGAATAATTGGCTAAATTATTATAAACAGGGACAGAAACATTCGGATTACGATGGACAGGGTAGACAATGATCCAGGAGCCATGCCGCTCAGCCAAGTTCGCTAAAGCGTGACAGATATCGTCAATACCTTGCCCAAAATTTTCTCTACGATGGGCGGTGACCAGGACAACTTTCCGATTCTCGTCCAGCAGTGATTTCGCCAAGTCAGGTGCGAAACGGCTCCGAACGAAGGCCTCGGAACAAATAGAGATCTTGCCCAAAGTGAGTAGTAACGCATCAATACCAGTATTTCCAGTTATGGTAATCGCCTCTGGCTGGACATTTTCCTTGAGGAGATTATCCCTATTCTGCCTAGTCGGTGCAAAGTGATGCTGTGCCAGAACTGACACAAGCCGACGATTCGCTTCTTCGGGAAACGGAGCCGAGAGATTGTGGGTACGTAGACCCGCCTCTACATGGTAGACAGGGATTCGCGCATAAAATGCTGCCAGTGAAGATGACATGGCTGTGGTCGTGTCACCGTGAACAAGTACCAGGTCTGGCTGTTCTTTTTGAAAAATTGGGGGCAGGGCAGCAAGCACTCCCATCGTGATATGAGCGATTCCTTGATTGCTCTGCATTAGGCCAAGATCATAATTGGGCTGAATTTGGAATACTCCCAGAACCTCATCTAGCATCTCCCGATGCTGCGCAGTAACGCATGTTAGGTTGGTAATACCCGGCACGGCCTCCAGGAGTCGAACAACAGGGGCCATTTTAATGGCTTCGGGCCTGGTACCAAAAATGGACATAACCTTACACAAAGAGTTCTTTCCTCCGTTCTGCGCGGTTGTAACAACGCTCCCCCATGAACGCAACCAGGAAACGCTATGTAAACGGGTTAAATCCCGAAAATATTCTGTAACCGCCGCACACTCTCATCCAACCGTGATTGCTCCATGACCGGCTGTTTCAGAAAATCACGGATCGGCTGAATCAGCTCAATGGTGCGATCAATCTGTGGGTTGGAACCGGCCACGTAAGCACCGATATTGATCATGTCCTCAGCCTTGGCATAGACCGCTAGCATCTCGCGCAGTTGGGATGCCGCCCTTCTGTGCTCCTGGCTGGTTAGCTCTTCCATCAAACGAGAGATAGAACCGAGGATATCAATCGGTGGGTATTGGTTGGCCGCCGCTAGATCACGCGACAAGACAATATGACCGTCGAGGATACCACGCACGGCGTCGACGATGGGGTCTTGCAGGTCATCCCCTTCCATCAAAACCGTATATAGACCGGTAATACTGCCCTCACCTTGACCACGACCAGCCCGTTCTAACAAACGTGGCAACAACATGAAGGTGGAAGGAGGATAACCGCGGCTGGTGGGCGGCTCACCCCGTGCTAGGCCCACTTCACGCTGGGCCATGGCGACACGGGTGACGGAATCCATCAACAACAATACCTGCTTGCCCCGCGCCCGAAAATACTCCGCAATCGCTGTCGCGACAGAAGCGGCCCGCAACCGCAACAACGGCGGTTGGTCCGAAGTCGCTGCCACCACCACCGAACGCCTCATGCCCGCCGGCCCTAGCACATTTTCGATAAACTCGACCACCTCACGACCACGCTCACCCACTAGGCCGATAACGTTGATATCGGCCTCGGTGTAACGCGCCATCATCCCCAACAAAGTACTTTTACCAACCCCAGAACCAGAAAAGATGCCAACACGTTGGCCACGGCCAATGGTCAACAGACCGTTGATCGCCCGCACCCCCAAATCCAGCGGCCGGTCAATACGACGACGCTGCATCGGGTTGATTGGATCGGCATGCAGGGGAGCCATTTCGCGCAGCCGCGCCGGTGGCAGCCCATCCAGCGGCTCCCCCATCGGCCCAATCACCCGTCCCAACAAGGCATCCCCAACCGGAATATTCTCGGCTTGGCCTCTGGTGACAATACGACTCCCCGGATGAATACCCTTGACCGGACCCAACGGCATCAGTAACACCGATTTTTCTCGGAAACCAACCACCTCAGCCTTGATGGTTGACCCATCCATCGGGATTACATCACACAACTCACCAATTGAGGAGGTCGGCCCATCCCCTTCGATCAACAGCCCCACCACCTGCTTGACGCGACCAAGCCGATAGCTGCCAAGGGAAGCCCGCGCCGCACTACAATATTCCATCCAGGGAATAGCGGGCTCAATAGCGCTCATGGGTGGGCCTCCACCAAATTATCATCGCCGTCGCCATCGTCATCGTCTGGTGCGTGGCCATTACTCAGTAGCGCCGCCAAGCTCGCCTCGGTCAGCTCCTCTTCGTCATCCGCTGCGACCGCATCCGACTCCTCCTCAATCCACTCCGCAACATCTACCACCGCCAACACATCCGGCGCCTCTAACACCTCTGGATGATCGTTGGCCTCCTCCTCCATTTCCCGTAACGACTCCTCCGCCACCAGCAGCGACGACAAGCTCTGGTCATCCGCCATTAAGGCTTCTTCCTCTGCCTCTATCTCCTCTACCACATCTGCATCGCCTATGGCTGCATCGCCTATGGCTGCATCGTCTATGGCTGCATCGTCTATGGCTGCATCGCCTATAGCTTCGTCACCCATGGCGTCGTCCTCCCCCTCCACAACAGCCTCCACCAACTGCTGTTCAGATGGAAGTTCGTCTGTTATCTCCTCAGGGACCACGATCTCCTGCACTTCTTCCTCTACGGGGACCAACTGCGGCGAGGTGACAACGGCCTGATTGGCCTCTAACTCGGCAATGGCCTCCATCCCCAATTGACGCATCGAAGCCAGACCCTGTTGTTTGATCCGCTCGCTGCGACACTCCTCCAACCGCTCGACGAGGTAATCACGTAACCCCTTCTCGACCGTCTGCAACTGCTGAGATAGGTCGTAAGCCACCCCGCCAAAGCTACTCTCTACCCGCACTGACCCGGCTGATACCGTCTCATCCGCTACCACCCGCAACCGACGAAATTCGGCCATACCGGTCAGCAGTTCAACATCCTGGGGAGCTAGATAGAGGGTCAGGTGGTCCTGTGACACCACTTGGGACAATACCTTGCGCACCCGGGCGACCAAGCCATCGGGCTGAATCGCCAACTCGTGCTGCAACAGCTCACGCACCAAGACGATGGCCACCTCAACCAGAAACTGCTCCGATACCGCAAAAATACGTGGCGGCAACTGCTCTAAACCACGGATCAGCTGCTCCACCCGCGGCAGCAGTATCGACAACTCCTGCTCCCGCTTTTTTAAGCCCATCTCCAAGCCAGCCTGTTCGGCGGCCGCAAACACCTTCTGGTAGGTATCCCGCTCTAGCTGCTCCATACGTCGCCGAAACAGCTCCTCCAGGTCAATTTCTGGTTCTTGCTGCTGTTTTTGCGGCTGCGGTGTCGCACCGTGCGGCAAATACCGGAGAAAATCACCACCACTACTATGCCGCTGGCCATCCAGCAGCTCAGTAAAACTGACCCGTTGAAACTGGGATTCATCTAATTCAGCGGCACGAATAAAAGAGCGCGTTTCCATACTATAGAATCACATCCTCGTGGCCCTTACCCATAATCACAATTTTGCCTTCCGCTTCCAGCTTACGCGCCAGCTTCAGCACGTTCTGCTGCGCCGCCTCAACTTCGGAGACTTTGACCGGACCCATGGTCTCCATATCCTCGCGCAACATCTCAGCGGCACGCTCAGACATATTACTGAAGAACTTCTCTTTGAGGCGATCATCGGCACCCTTCAGGGCGTTCAGCAACTCGTCGTTGGAGATGTCACGCATAAGAGTCTGGAAGCCCTTATTATCCATCAACAACAGATCCTCAAAGAGGAACATCTCCTTACGCACATCTTCAGCCAGCGGATTATCTTCCTCGTCGAGGTAGGCCAGCAGTTTATCAGCGGTCTCACGGCTCATTAGATTGAGCAACTCAGCCACCTTACGCACACCACCGCCGCCTTGTTGACTATACATACCGCGGGTCGCCCCCAACGCCTCCAGCTCGGCCAACAACGATTCCTCAATATCTTCCAGTGCCCCGGGCGGTAGATTGCCCAGTTTGGCCATGCGGTAAATCACCTCTTGCTGCACTTCAGAGGGGAGGAAGTCGATCACAAAAGAGGCCTGCTCCATTTGCAACTGGGAGAGAATCAAGGCAATGCTCTGCGGGTGTTCAGATGTCAAGAAATTGGCAACCAGCGTTGGCTCCATTTCGTTGAGCACCTCCCAGGGGGTGTTTTTGGGCCCTTGCTGCAATTCTTTCAATAGCAGCCGCCCCTTCTCCTTACCCAACACCCGGAAGATGAGATCTTTGACCTTCTGCATACCACCCCGTACATCGTAGGCGCGGTTCTCGAAGCGGTTCAGAAACTCCTCACGGACCTCACGGACCACCTCCTGCGGCATCTGGCCAAGACGAGAGATGGTCCTGGAGAGCTCGCGCATCTCATCTTCAGAGAGACCATCTAATATTTTCTTGGAGTCCTCGTCCGGCAACGATAAAATAAAGATCGCCGCCTTCTCTTTACCGGTAACCCGCTGTGGCTGCTTACCACGCCGCTGTGGGGCGGCGGATTCACCGGTTGTCGTTGTCTCTTTTGCTGCCGCTCCGGCTGTCATTCTGGAACCTCCTGTTCATTCTGCATCGTAGACATCACTATCATTCCTCGGCAATCCAAGAACGAATAATCTCGCGTGCCTCATCTATGTGGTCATTGATCATCTGCTGTGCCAATTGTACGGTACGATCTGGAATCAACAAACGTAGCGGCTTGTCAGTAGGCACAGAGCCAACCCCCTCTGCCATTAACCGTTGCTCCAAATCGGCTATGGTCCCCGGCAGGGCATCCTCGGTCAACTTCTCTGGGGTCACAATCCGTTTCACCAAGGGGCGCAACACGTAGACCGTCAATAAAGCAAGGATCAGGAAGATGCTACCATACTTGGCCATGTCCAATTGAAACTCGCGACTGGCCCAAGGACCGGTGCTATCTTCTGGTAGGGTGATCGGCTCAAACGGAATGCTGGTCACCTCAATGGTATCGCCACGATCAGAACGCAATCCCACCGCCTGCTCAATGATCCGCTGATATTTACTCTTATCCTCCGCTGACCGCTCACGATAACGCTTTGGTTCACCCGCTTTCTCTGGCGCCTCGTAAACACCATCGACCATCACCGCCACTGATAGACGTTTAATGGTCCCAACCGGCAACACCGTCCGCTTAATTTCCTTGGAAATTTCGTAGTTGATCGTCTCCCGATCAACAACACGATTCTGATTAGAACCCGTACCACCCGCCGCTGTGGCTTTCGCATTAGGATCATTGGGCGCTACCCCTGGTACACCACCGGCACCAAAAGTACCCTGACTGCGTTCGTTGGTGGTCTGCTCGCTGCGCGCCACCTGCCCTTCCGGGTCATATTTTTCCTCTTGACGCTCTACCCGCGACAGGTCAAGCTCAGCCGTCACCCGCACAATGCTGTGTTCTGCTCCGAGGACCCGATCCAGCATTGCCTGGGCACGATCCTCCAGATATTTTTCCACCTTACGCTGCAAATCAAGACTCTTATCAGGCGCCATGCGGCCAGAGGCGTCTGCCCCCTCACCACCAGCAATCAAATTACCTTTGTGGTCCAGCAGAGTCACTTTGGAATTATCTAGCCCCTGCACCGCCGACGCCACCAAGTGGACCACCCCATCCGCCTGCTGCGCTGTTAACGGCCGAGCCAACTCCATGACCACCGAGGCAGAAGC
The DNA here is from genome assembly GCA_015228995.1 of Magnetococcales bacterium. GTDB lineage: Bacteria > Pseudomonadota > Magnetococcia > Magnetococcales > JADGCH01 > JADGCH01. Next base: position 3,257 of record JADGCM010000005.1, on the reverse strand, counting down.
CTCCTTCTGCTCTGACATAAAGGCTGATTGCTTGGGCAGCACCAAATGAACCCGAGCATGCTGCACCGACGAAATGCTCTCGATGGTGCGGGCCAGCTCCCCCTGCAGCGCCCGCTGATAATTCATGCGCTGCATAAAATCGGTCATGCTGGTCAGGCTGGTCTTATCGAAAATCTCGAAGCCGACGCCAGTATCTTTCTTTGGCATGCCGATAGTGGCCATCTCCAAGCGAACGTCATAGACCTTTTCGGCTGGAATTTTGATGGTACCGCCCCCTCCCGCCAATTCGTAGGGGATGTTCTTTTTGGTTAATTGCGATACCACACGGCCCGCCTCTTCTTCCGGCAGGTTTGAGAACAGCACCTTGTAAGCCGGACGCGTCGCGAACCAGATAATAGAAGCCAACACCAACACCGTTGCAATCGCTGCCACCACCACACTGTTGCGTCCAGCTAACGGCAGCCCCCCCATGACACGGGAGAGGTCGAATCCGCCAGATTGTCGACCTGACTGGACCGATTCACTTAATTCGTTTGACGTCTCGGCCATGGAACATTACTCGCTTTTTAACTAAACCCTGACTAAATTCATGTGTACTGGTAACCGGCGATATCATTAAACCGGCATACTCATGATCTCTTTATAAGACTCTAAGGCTTTATTGCGTACCTGCAACAATAACCGCAGATGCAGATCGGCCTCGGCGGTGGCAATCTGTGCCTCATGAAGAGAGACACCGGCATTACCCAACATAGCGCGCTTACTCAATTCGCCGGCATCTTTCTGCATGCGATCCGTCTCTTTGATTTGACGCGCCAGCACCACCGAGAAATCCTCCCACGTCCCGACCGCACCATCCCCACCTGGAACCGCCTTGCCGGATGACAACGGCGGCATCAGCAATCCCTGGTTGATTGAATTAACTGTCATGGTTTTATCTCCTGATTAAACATTGCTTACCGCCCAATCTCAAGCGCCTTCAAGGCCATCGATTTTGCCGCATTCAATACCGACACATTCGCCTCGTAAGAACGGCTGGCCGACATCATATTGACCATCTCCGTCATCGCATCGACATTCGGCATCGCCACCATACCATCGGCACCCGCATCCGGATGAGTGGGGTCGTACTGCATCCGAGGCTGGTTTTGATCGACCACAATCCGATCCACCGCAACACCAGTCGCCCCAGCTGCCATCTCCGCATCCATGAACGAATCGAACGGACGTGCCATAAAAATCGGATCCCGTCGCTTGTAAGGCCCCCCCTCGGAAGTACGCGTGGTCTGCGCGTTGGCGAGATTTTCGGCAATCGTATTCAGCCGCAACCTCTGCGCCTCCAACGCTGACTCAGTGACACGAAAAGACGTCAAAAAATCCATCTTGTGCTACTCCTGTCTAACGTGCAGAACCATCACCACCGGAAATGGCCATCCGCAAAGTATTAATCTGTCCATTCAAAGATTGTGCCGCATAATTGTAGAGCAGTTGGTTAGCGGATTGCTGTGCCATCTCCTGCTCCAAATTGACGCTGTTACCATCCCCTTTTAAGATGGGCGTCTCCACAGTTTGCAGCTCCCCCTCAACATGGGGGCCATACGGCGTCGGCAGATGGGTCGGGCTGCTACGCGAGAGCGGCAACTCATCCAGAGCCGGCATCGCCGCCCGCAACTCCGCCTCGAACTCCAAGCGGTTGGCTTTATAACCAGGGGTGTCAACATTAGCGACGTTGGTTGAAATGATCTCTTGACGTCGCTGACGTAGACTCAACAAATTGGTCTTAAAGGCCCCCAACGGGCCCAATAGCTCGGAACCGGCCACGGGGATACCCTCCAGAAAAACGGTCATTAACGATGATAAAGTCGTCAAAAAAACAATAGAACCAGCCGCGAAATGGCTGTATATGGACTTGTATTGATCACAAAGCGAGAATTGTGCCAAATTTTTATAATGGACCCCAAAATTCAGCCTAGCTACTATACGTAAACAGTACACAAGTGAGTTTAAGGCGAAAATAGCGTTGGCGGCGTTACGTGGGGATGATACGGTTGCTCAGTTATCGAGCCGATAAAGTGACGGCGCAATTATCCATAACAGCTAGATCATCTTCAGCTACCACACTGACATGGATGGCTGGCTATGATACCATCATGTGCCATGAGGGGTCGTCGGTGACGACTATTTACGCAGCCTACCTCTATAGGAGAGTAAGTCGCCTTTCTGTGTTTCGACGTATCAAGCATTCAAAAGATTGTGCATCGCGTGAAAGTTAAGAAGACCCTTACCCATTTTATTCACTTACTATCCGAGGGGGCGGCGATCCTTTCCCCGAGGGATCACATATTGCTGGATGCCAACTCTACGTTCGCATCCCTCGCCGGCAGCACAAGAGAGAACCTTGTAGGACGCTGCTTCACAGAGATTTTTTTCTTTCTCGATCCCGGTTCATGGAAGACGCTCTCGCAGAATTTACTGACTAGCAACAACTTCATTCCCCCTTTCAAGGCCCGTTTGATGCGCGCAGATGGTTGTTTAACATCCACGACCATCTCGATCCATCGCTTACAAACCAAAAAGGATGCGTTTCTCCTGGCCACAATTCACGAGATATCGGACGTCAGCTTGGCATGCGAAGCAGATACGGTTCCGACCAATTTTCAAGCTGTAACAGGGCCATCAAGAACATTAGACCCGATGTTAGAAGATTTGACGGCAGAAGAGCTGCGGTCGGTTATTGAAAGCCCTGCCCTACAAGAGATGATGGATAAATTTTACCAGATTACACATATTGGTATTGGCATTATCGATCTTACCGGAAATATTCTGGTGGCCACTGGCTGGCAAGAGATCTGTATGCGCTTTCATAGGGTTCACCCGGAATGCCGTGCCAATTGTCTGGAAAGCGATACTTACCTGTCTGCCAACGTACGTGAGGGACAGTACACCACTTATAAATGTAAAAACAATATGTTAGACCTAGCCACTCCCATTATTGTGGGAGGGGTTCACATAGCCAATCTTTTCCTTGGACAATTCATTTTTGACGACGAAATACCGGATGAACAAATTTTTATCGATCAAGCAGACCGTTATGGGTTCGACCGAGAAGAATATTTACGCGCCCTACGCAACATCCCCCGCTGGAGTCGGCAGACCGTCACCCACGTCATGGAATTTTATACCCGCCTAGCCCACCTCATTGCCAAATCACGTACCACCCGCGTAGCGGGTGGTTTGATGAAGGCCCTTATAAGGGG
>JADGCM010000115.1 GCA_015228995.1 Magnetococcales bacterium | reverse complement strand
TGTTGTCGTACTGAAAAGATATGGGGGGGTGAGGGATGAGGGGTGCTCATTTAGCGATGTCAGGGAGTAACGATGAAAGATCTAAAACTTGGTATCAAGCTCGGTATGGGGTTTGGGGTGGTATTGTTATTGCTCTGGCTGGTCTCCTGGGCCAGCTGGCACACCATTGAGACCTATAAGGTCAATGGTCCTGTCTATCAGGGCATTGTACAGGGCAAGGATTTACTGGCCGATGTGCTACCACCACCCCTCTTCGCTATGGAACCATGGGGGGCTGTTTTAGAGCTGAGCACCACCACCGACCAAGCCGAGATCGACAGAGACGCCCAAAACTTAGCCAAACTGAAAAAAGATTATGATGATCGTCACCAGTATTGGCTGAAAGAGCGTTTAGAGCCGGAATTGGTGGCTCTGATGGAAAAAGCGCACAAGCCGGTGGTGGATTTCTTCGCCGTTGCCCAAGGGGAATATATAAAGCAGGTACGTTCTGGCAATCAGGACAAAATACGTGCTACCATGAAGGAGTTGGAAGATTTTTATGAGGGGCATCGGTCCGCCATCAATGACGTCGCGGCCTACGTTACCCGACGGAGTGAAGCAACAGAAAGAGAAACCAAAGACAAAATCACCTCGGCCATCCTGGTGATCAGTAGCAGCAGTGTGGCGGCGATCCTGTTGGGATTACTCATCGCCTTCCTTCTCACCCGTACCATTGTCGGTGCTCTTACCCAGGGAGTGGCTTTTGCCCGTTCGATTGCCAGCGGCGACTTGACCGCTACTGTTACCGTTGACCAAAAGGATGAGATTGGCCAACTGGCGGAGGCGCTGCGCAATATGGCCAACAAATTAAAATCGGTCGTTATGGAGGTGCGTGACTCAGCTGACCGCGTCAGCGGCCATGCCCGAGAGCTCTCCTCTTCTGGACAGCAAATTGCCCAAGGGGCTACTGAACAAGCCGCTAGTGTGGAAGAGACTTCTTCGGCGATGGAGCAAATGACTGGCAATATCCAGCAAACGACGGATAATGCCCAAACAACTGAAAGAATTGCTCAGACGGCCTCTAATGACGCCATGGCTGGTGGCGAGGCGGTCCTTCAGGCGGTCACGGCCATGCGGGAGATTGCCAGCAAAATTGGCATTATTGAAGAGATTGCCCGCCAAACCAACTTACTGGCCCTCAATGCGGCCATTGAAGCGGCGCGCGCTGGCGAACAAGGCAAGGGGTTTGCCGTGGTGGCCGCTGAGGTGCGCAAGCTGGCCGAACGCAGCCAAATGGCTGCTGGTGAGATTAGCCAGCTATCGACTTCGAGTGTCCACGTCGCTGAAAAGGCTGGGACGATTATCAATAAATTGGTCCCCGACATCAAAAAAACCTCCGAGTTGGTACAAGAGATCGCTGCTGCCTCCCGTGAACAAAATCAGGGGGCCGATCAGATCAATAAGGCGATCCAGCAGTTGGATCAAGTCATCCAGCGTAATGCCGGGGCCTCAGAAGAGATGGCCGCCACCACCGATGAGCTGAGCGGCATGGCCTCCCAACTCCAGCAAAGCATCTCCTTCTTTCAAGTGGGTCACCACCAACAGCCATCCTTGCAGCGTCCGCCCACCCCTCTGACACACAACGCTGGTAACAGTAAGTCGGCGCTACCTCATCGACCCGTAGCAGTTCGTAAAATGTTGCCTCACCACCCAGCACCCTGATTTGGAGGAACCCATGCCCCCCGATCCAATCAACGAGATCACCCAATACCTGACCTTCACCCTGTCACAAGAGATCTTCGCCATTGAGATTTTTCGGGTTCAGGAGGTGCTGGAATACAAACCATTGACCAAGATCCCTGGCACACCAGAGTTTGTGCATGGCATCATCAATCTGCGAGGTAAAGTCGTGCCGGTCATTGATATGCGTATGAAATTCGGCATGGAGGAGATAGAACGCACCGTCAATACCTGCATCATCATTATTGAGGTCAGAGCCAAAGGCGAAATGGCGGTGTTCGGTGCTATTGTCGACTCTGTTCGCGAGGTGATGGAACTGGAGTCTAATCAAATAGAGCCAGCGCCAAAAATTGGCTCTGGTATACACACCGATTTTATCCGTGGCATGGGTAAGCAGGGCAATCAGTTTGTCATTTTGCTGAATACCGATATGGTTTTCTCTCCGGATGAGGTAGAATACGGTTGACGGGTAGTGGGTTCTGAATTGAGCGGACAGAGGGGGTATAAAAATGGCTGGAACGGTTATGGTTGATCATAACGACGATGATATTACCATCAAGATTGATGGCTTATTCAACTTCACGATGCACACCCAATTTCGCACCGCTTACCAGAACTGCCCCATGAATGGCAAACGATTCATCATCGATCTGACCAACACCCAGCACATTGATTCTTCGGCGTTTGGCATGTTGCTGTTGTTGCGTGAGTACGCCGGCATCAATACCGCCACCGTCGAATTAGCCAATCCATGCCCAGAGGTGCGTAAAATTCTCGAAGCGGCCCACTTCCACCGCTTCTTCAAAATTACTCCGGCGGTGGCGTAATCATGCCATACACCCCTCACCCTGCCCTCTCCCACAAGGGGAGAGGGTGTTAAAAATACCCTTATACTCCCCCTCTCCCCTTGTGGGAGAGGGGGTCGGGGGGTGAGGGGTAAAATCCTGACAGGCGGGAGAGCCGGCCGTTAAGAGCGCGGCGCGAAATGCCCAACAGGGAGGCGGCGATGGTCTGATTGCCCTTGGTGCGTTTCAATGCCTCCTGGATTAAAAAAAGCTCGGCCTCCTCTAAACTAGGAAAACTATTCAGAATAGCTAATTTATCTCCGGAACTGGCGGCAGCTATCGCTGGGCCGGTGTCGGAAGTGGACGCCAACGACTCCTGAAACACCGCCAGCGACAACACCCCTTTGGTATGCTTAGCAACGGCATCGTAACACAGGGCGCGCAGCTCACGCACATTGCCAGGAAATGAATGGCAACAGAGCAGGGTGAATAACTCTGGCGGCGGTGTCGGCGACTCTTTCCCCATCTGCTGGGCTGCTTCATCGAGAAAATAGCGTGCCAACAACGGAATATCCTCTTGGCGTTCACGCAAGGGAGGAATGCGAATTTTATGCACCTTGAGACGATAATAGAGATCAGGACGGAACCGCGCTGCGGCTACCTGCCGTTCCAGATCGGCGTTGGTGGCACAGACAATACGTGATTGGCAGGGGTAATAATGGTCGCTGCCGATGGGGCTGTAGTTGCGTTCTTGGATCAGTTGCAACAATTTGAGCTGAGATACGGTGGAAATATCGCCGATCTCGTCCAAAAACAAGATACCATTTTGCGACGCAGCGACCAGACCAGGGCGCTGACTGATGGCGCCGGAAAAGGCCCCTTTGATATGGCCGAACAGCGTATCGGCAAACATGGCATCGTCAAGACCTGCCACATTGACCGGAACCAAGGGGGCCTCCGGGCAACTGAGTCGATGGAGCGCTTTGACCGCCAGCCCCTTACCAACGCCACTTTCTCCCAACAGCAAGATGGGCTCGCGGGAGAGGGCCACCGACTCCAGACACTGCATGGTAGCCAACATCAGCGGCGAGCAAAACGGCATGTGGTCAAAGGCATCGGGAAACCGTAACTGCCCATTAATCAAGGCACTTTCCAGCTGCTGTATCTGTGACCGGAGACGGATGATCTCACTTTGCTGGGCAATACTGGCAACAAATCGGCTCTCTTCGACCGGCTTGACTAGGTAGTCGCAGGCCCCAGCCTTCATGCAGGCCACCGCAGACTCCACCTCTTGGCCAGCAGTCATAATAATAATCGGCAGCTCTGGAAACCGCTCGTGTATCCGCTTGAGAAGTTCCTGCCCAGACAGGTGCGGCATATAGAGGTCAAGCACCACGGTGCGTAACCGGCCTTGCAGACGCTCCAGCAAGGGCATGACCTCCCGTCCATCCGTGAGCGTCAGTACCGGCCCCTGTCCCGCTTTTTCCAGGATGAGGCTGGAGGTAAACAACAGGTCTTCTTCATCATCCACCAACAAGATCGGTTCCATGGTCAACGCGTCCTTACGTGTAAGCGGGCAGCAAAACGGTCACCGTGGTACCCGTGCCGACAGTCGAATCAATCAAAATTTCGCCCCCATAAGCGGTGATAATCGTCTGTGATATAGAAAGACCCAGTCCAGTTCCCCCTTGTTCCCCCTTAGTGGTGAAGAAAGGTTGAAAAATCTGCGCCATCACGGCATCATCGATACCTGTTCCCTGGTCGATTACCTGGATGGAGACCCAGGGTTGGCCTTCCCGAAGGAGACGACGCACTAGGATCGACACCCGTTGATCTCGACTCGGCAGCGACTCTAGGGCATTGGCAACCAAATTGGTTAGCACCTGTTCTAGCTCTCCCGCATCCCCATGGACCCATAAATCGCTACCGACGCAGTCAATTTCAAAGTGATCGGTACACTTTTTAATCCTGCCGGCCAGAATCTCACCGACCTTTTTCACCACCGCTTCCATCTCCACTCGGGCCATGGTCCCCTGCGATGGCCGCGCCATCCCCTTGATATTTTCGATGATCCTCTTGATGCGGCCCGAATTTTCCATAATCAAAGACAACAACTTAGGGATCCGTTGCCGCATGCTGGAATAAGGGATACCGCCCAACATAAAATCGCCATGTTCCACGGTATGACCATCCAAAATGGGCCCGGCATCCCGCCAAGCCCCTGCCAACAGCGAAGCGGAAAAATTGATCGAATTATTGGGGTTATTGATCTCATGGGCGACACCAGCGGACAATTCCCCCACCATCGCCAACTGGGCGGTACGGATCGCCTGTTGTTCCATGCGCAACCGCTGTGCCTCCATCTCACGCAGGTAGGTCACATCCTGACCCATACCAAACATCCGGAAGGCGCGCCCTTGGGCGTCAAATTCTACCCGGCCGCGCCCCATAATGATCCTCGTTTGCCCATTGGCGACGATCACCCTGAATTCAACCTCGTAAGCGAAATTTTGATCCTCAATCGCCCTTTGTGAGGCGCTATGGATCATCTGGCGGTCTTCGGGATGAATGCGCGCCAAAAATGTCTCATAAGAAGGTTCCACCTCTCCTGGCGACCAGCCCATAATACGATAAAAATTGTCTGACCAAGTCTCCTTACCGCTTGCTACATCCCATTCCCAGCTGCCCATACCGGCCAACGCTTCCGCAGATGAGATTAAGCCCGCCATCTTGGCGATCAAAGTCCGCGCCTGTTGCGACTCATCATAGACTGTCTTGAGCTGCTGCGCCGCAGCGTTATACTCCTCCGTTGCCGAAGCCACCAACAGACCAATCAGGCTGATAGAAACACTGTAGCTGTAAATATGGGTGAGCTGCTCGTGTGGGACATGGTCAGCAAATGGCCCTCCCATGGCTACCGTCCCAAACACCAAAATCAGACTCAAAATAAGGGTCATGGCTGAGGCGGCGCCCGGACCTCTGCGTATCGCA
>JADGCM010000114.1 GCA_015228995.1 Magnetococcales bacterium | reverse complement strand
AAAGACAGGGCCAAAACCCAGGCCAACCCAGGACACCCTGAGCCGGGCTATGGATTATTTCCACTACCTTGGTGACCGACTATACTGTGAAGAGGTAGCCCTGGAGGAGATTGCCGCCACTGTCGGTACGCCGTGTTATTGTTATTCACAGCGCACTCTAACACGCCATTTTCAGGCCTTTAAAAACGCCTTTAGCCAGACTCCCCATCTGATTTGTTACTCGGTTAAAGCGAACAGCAATCTCACTCTACTACAACGTCTGGTAGCACAAGGCTCCGGGCTCGATATCGTATCGGGCGGTGAACTAGAGCGGGCCAAACGCGCTGGCTGCCCAGGCGAACGGATCGTCTTCTCTGGGGTGGGCAAAAGCCGTGATGAAATTGCTGCCGCCTTGCACTACGGCATACGCATGTTTAATGTCGAGAGTCTGCCAGAGCTCTATCGCATCGATGGCGTCGCTGCTCAGTTCGGCTGCCGTGCCCCAATTGCGTTACGCGTCAACCCAGACGTTGATGCCCACACCCATGCCCACATGACCACTGGTCTATGGCATAGCAAATTTGGTATCCCTTATCAGCAGGCTCTGAGTCTCTATCGTCAGGCCAATCGCTTAAACCACATTGAGGTGGTTGGACTCGATTGCCATATCGGCTCGCAAATGACTACTTTGCAGCCCTTTATCGAGGCTGTGCATCGCATTGTGGCGCTGTTGCCAGCCCTGCACCAAGAAGGGATCTCAATACGTTATCTCGACGTTGGCGGTGGCTTGGGCATCCCTTACGAAAACGGCGATCAACCCCCTACCCCAGCGCAATTGGCAGAAGCCTTACAGGCCCACCTCCCTCCCCTCACCGATGTCGAATTGATTTTAGAGCCAGGCCGCGCCATCGTTGGTAATGCCGGAATCTTGATGGCGCGGGTTGAGTATATTAAGCAGGTAGATGACCGTTGTTTTGTCATCACCGACGCCGGCATGAATGACCTGATCCGGCCCGCCTTATATAACGCTTGGCATGGGGTACTGCCGGTAGTACGCCACTTTGATCGGACGGAGTGGCTGAGTGACGTTGTGGGTCCGATCTGCGAATCGGGGGACTTTTTTGCCCGTGATCGCCTGTTACCAGAATTTCAAGAGGGTGAACTGCTGGTCATTCGCTCCACCGGAGCTTATGGGTTCAGCATGAGCAGCCATTACAACAGTCGTGTCGGCGCGGCGGAGGTGTTGGTGGATGGCTCCCAGTTTGCTGTGGTGCGACGACGTGAAACGATTGAGCAATTACTGGCCAACGAGCTATGAAATTTATTAAGTTTCATGGCCTCGGCAATGATTTTGTCCTACTAGACCATCTCGACCACACAGAACAGCCGGTCACCGTTACCGCCGCTTTAGCGGCGGCGCTGGCCAATCGACGCTGGGGCGTTGGCTGCGACCAAGTCGTTGAGCTCCAACCCGCCACCACCCCCACAGCACACGCATTGATGCGTATCTACAATGCCGATGGTTCCCAAGCAGAGATGTGTGGCAATGCGGCCCGTTGCGCCGCCTCTTATTTGCGCCGACACCGACACATCCCTGCGGATATCCTCTCTCTGGAGACATTAGCCGGTTTGATCCGTATCCAGGCCACCGCTGATGGGCTGTGGCGTGTCGATATGGGGATGCCACGTCTCGAAGGCCGCGACATCCCCACGATATGGTCGGGCCCCGTTTATAACCAGCCTCTGCAACTGGATGGACAAACGTACCGTATTACGGCGGTGTCGATGGGCAATCCGCACTGTGTTGTTTTTGATCCTCTCCCCGATGCAGTCTCACTCGAACAAATAGGGCCGCGCCTATCGGAGCACCCGGCTTTTCCACAGCGTACCAACATTGAACTGGTGCAGGTGATCAATCGTCATAACATCCGCGTCCGGGTGTGGGAACGAGGCAGCGGCCTGACCCCGGCCTGCGGCACCGGAGCTTGTGCTGCGGTAGTGGCCGCCGCTTGGCACCAATTGACCAACCGACAGGTGACCGTACACTTGGATGGCGGTACACTGGAAATTACTTGGTGTGATGAGGACAATCGGGTTCTCATGACCGGCCCGGCCACTGAAGTTTTTGTGGGTTATATCACCACCCCTTTCGATGGAGTACCAAACTGATGGAATTTATTGATCTACAGGCACAGTATCGCGCCTATCGTGCAGATATTGATGCCGCCGTCCGTACCGTTTTAGAAACCAGTCGCTATATCAACGGTCCTCAAGTGGCTGATCTTGAGAAACGTTTAGCAGAGTTTGTCGGCACCCACCATGGGGTTGGCTTCTCGTCCGGAACCGACGCTCTATTGGCGGTGCTGATGGCTTGGGGAATCGCTCCTGGAGATGAGGTGATCACCACCCCTTTCACTTTTATCGCTACCGCTGAAGTCATTGCCCTGCTGGGTGCCAAGCCGGTTTTTGTCGACGTCGAACCAGATACCCTGACCTTGGACCCAAACAAAATTACCGCGGCGATAACACCACACACCAAGGCCATTATCCCAGTGAGTTTATTTGGCCATTGCGCCGACTTCGATGCTATTAATGCCGTTGCCTCCCAACATGGTATCCCCTGCCTGGAGGATGCCTGTCAGTCATTAGGATCGAGCTATAAGGGACGCCGTTCGGGAGCCCTCAGCACCGCATCAGCGGTATCTTTTTTTCCCTCTAAACCGCTCGGTTGTTATGGGGATGGGGGCATGGTGTTCACCGACGATGACGCGCTGATGGAGCGGTTGCGGGTGTTACGAGAGCATGGGCAGACCATGCGTTATCATCACGCCGTATTGGGACTGAATGGCCGCTTGGATACGCTACAAGCCGCTATTTTATTAGCCAAGTTACCCCATTTTGAGGCTGAACTGGCCGCTCGTCAGCAACAGGCCCAGCACTATCTCACTGGCTTGAGCGGTCTAGATCGGCTGCGACTGCCCGTGATACGACCAGATTGCGTCAGTGTCTTTTCCCAATTTACCATCCGCGTCCATGATCGTGATCGCGTGCAGCATCGTCTGGCCGCAGCGGGGGTACCTACTGCGATCCATTATCCCATCTCCCTACATCAGCAACCTGTTTTTGTTGATCTTTTACACCACCAAGAACACGATTTCCCCGTCGCAGCCCAAGCAGCCAAAGAGGTATTATCACTACCGATGCACGCGTTTTTGGCTCGTGACCAACAAGATCACGTCATTGAATCTGTTAGAAAAGTAGTGATGTCAGAATGATTATATCCTACGGATAAATTTTTCTTGTTTGCCCAAGTTGCCCTGCCGGTCCGCCAGTGCGCCCTATTCACCTACTCGGTCCCTGAGTCCCTGCGGCGGGATTGTCAGCTCGGCTGTTTGGTACTGGTTGCGGTGGGGAAAAGCAGCCGCGTCGGTCTGTTGTGGCGGCTGACAACCGAACCAGAATGGCACGAGGGAGTCATACGACCGCTACAGGCACTGGTAGACCCCACCCCTTTGTTCGATCAACAGTTGCGCTATTTGCTAGAATGGATGTCGGGGTATTATCTCCATCCTCTTGGCGCCCTGGTAGAGACCGCGCTGCCGGGTCATCTGGTCCCACAGCAAAAGCGGCGTATTTACTGGCAACTGGAGAATGGCACGGCCACCGATGCGGCCTTATCCCGGCTATCCGAAGCGATACGCCCTTTGGCAACAGCTATTGCCCGCCGCCGCCAGCACGGCCTGTGGCAGGAGAGTCTAGCGGCACGTTTTGGCCGCACCATGGTGGCACGAACATTACCCCGTCTTGACCGTCTGGGACTGATTGCCATTGAGGACCAGTGGCGCCTCCGCTGGTCAACGCCGACCGCTGTTGCAACATCGCCCACACCAGCTGCGGCCACGCTGCCCCCCGATCTGACAGCAGAACAACGGCACTGCGTCACAACTCTGGGTGAAGCACTGCCACAGAGGCGATTTGCCCCATTTTTACTCCAGGGGATCACTGGCAGCGGCAAGACTGAGGTTTATTTTCACGTATTGGATCGCTGCTTAGCATTGGGACGGCAGGTGCTGCTGATGGTACCAGAAATCGCCCTGGTGCCCCAGCTCATCGACCGTTTCCAGGCCAGATTCCAGGTAGAGATCGCTGTTTTCCACTCGGCGATGCCACCCCAACAGCGTTTTGACCAGTGGCAGCGGATACGGGCTGGCTTGGCCCGGGTCGTGATCGGCACCCGTAGCGCCATTTTTGCCCCCTTTATCGATCTCGGTTTGATCATCGTTGACGAAGAGCATGAGCGCTCTTATAAACAGGAAGAGGGCGTGCCTTATCATGCCCGTGATATGGCCGTGGTACGGGCCCAACGTGCCGGAGCGGTGCTGCTACTGGCTAGTGCGACCCCATCGCTTGAATCGCTGCATAACGTCTCCCAGGGGCGCTACCACCATCTACGTCTCCATACCAGACCAACTGGTGCACTCTTACCGACCATCCAATTAGTTGATATACGTCAGGAACGGCAGCAGATGACGCATCGCCAGCTCATTGGCGCTGCCTTGCGTGACGCAATGGAGCAGGCATTGGGACAGCAACACCAAGTCTTGTTGTTCCTCAATCGCCGTGGCTACGCCCCAGCACTGCTGTGCAGTCGTTGTGGCCATGTCGTCACCTGCCCCAACTGCACGGTACCGCTGACCCTGCATCGACAACCGCAGCGGCTATTGTGCCACTACTGCGATGCCATGCAGCCGGTGACAGATATCTGTGGCAGCTGCGGCCAGTTGAGCTTGATCGATTTCGGCCCGGGCATTGAGCAGTTAGAAGATGAGACCAAGCGGATTTTTGCCAATGCCCATACAGCTCGGCTCGACCGCGATGTCGCTTTGAAGGAGGGTAGCGCTATGGTGTCAGAAATATTGACATCCTTCCAGAATGGCGACATTGATATCTTGCTTGGCACTCAGATGGTTGCCAAAGGGCACCATTTTCCCAACTTGGCTTTGGTCGGGGTGGTGTTGGCAGAAAGCTCCTTGTGTCAACCAGACTTCCGGGCTGCTGAGCGCACCTTTCAGCTGTTGACGCAAGTAGCAGGACGGGCGGGACGGGAGCAGACGACCGGGCAAGTGGTGATCCAAAGTTTCGACACCAGCCATTACGCCATCCGCAGTGCTGTCAACCACGATATGGATGGTTTTGCTGCCGTTGAGCAGCGCCTCCGGCATGATGCCGGTTACCCGCCCTGGCACCGCGTCGCCCTAATCCGCTTTTCTTGTCCCCACCAGGAAGAGGGGGAACAGTTCTGCCACCAAGTACGCACGGTGCTGCCGGCCCTGGCGGCCGACAACAATGATGTGCATTATTTAGGGCCGGCCCAGTCTCCTGTCTTTAAGCTGCGGCGCCGTTTTCGTTGGCAGTTGCTGGTCAAAGAGCAGCGGGCTGGGCAACTCCATAATGGCATTCGTTTGCTACAGCAACGGCTGCAGCAGTTTGCGCGTCATGCTATTCGCATCGATATTGACGTTGACCCCTATTCATT
>JADGCM010000113.1 GCA_015228995.1 Magnetococcales bacterium | reverse complement strand
AGAGCGCAATTACCCACCGATAACGTCGTGTCAGTGATGATTTTACCACCCTCCTCTCAGGTGTTACGCCAGCGTTTGTTACAACGCGGGCGTGACCCTCTAGCGGTTATTGAGCAGCGCATGACCCAAGCCGAAGCGGAAATGTCACACTGGAGTGAATATGATTATGTGATCATCAACGATCAATTGGAACATGCGCAACAGGAACTGGTAACGATTGTACGCGCCGAACGGCTCCGTACCCAGCGCATGAGAGATAAAATTAACCAGTTCGTAAAAAAATAATGAGATGTAAAACGCGGGGTGAGAGATGGCACGGGTTACCGTAGATGATTGTATTGACGTCGTTCCCAATCGATTTGAACTCGTAGTCTTGGCAGCGCGACGCACGCGTCAGTTGTCACAAGGTGAAAAAGAGACCGTTCCGTTAGAACGAGACAAACCCACTGTGGTGGCCCTGCGCGAAATTGCGGAAAAGACCATCTCGGTAGAAGAACTCTACCAACAAGTAGCTGAGTTACGCCCCATCATTGCCATAGAAGAGAGAGAACACGAGGCCCAGCTGCCAGGCATTGATGAAGGAGCGCAATTTATTGCAGAAGAGCTTTCTAATCGTATGCCAGCCAATGACTTAGAGCAGGACGATCCGTTTGAGGAGGAGGATGAGGAGAAATTGCTGGATATAGATGACTCCGATCTGTTCAACGGCTCCCTTCCAAACGACAGTGACCTATTGGAAGACTTTGGCGACTTAGATCCCACTTTTCTGGATCCTGTCTAAGCTGTATGCAGCAATGGTCGCAGCTGGTCAGCAGCCTGCTTACCTACGACCCTGATGTCGATCCAGCTTGGTTGAATCGCGTCTACGATTTTGTGCGGCAATTGCCACGCCGTCGTAAAGAGGCGGCGACGGTAGAACTGTCCTGTTCGCCGTTAGCGGTGGCGGCAACAGTGCTGCGGCTGCGCCTGGACGCTGAATCTATCGCCGCTGGGTTGTTGATTGACGGGGTACAACAGGGGCTGATCGACCTCCAACAGGTGCGCGAGCAGGCTAGTCCCGAGGTGGCTGGTATTATTGAGGGGGTACGTCGGGTTGCCTCGGTCATGTCGCGGGCCAAGTCGGATATTCAGGCTGAGGATATTCGTCGTATGGTACTGGCGGTGGCGGGGGATATCCGTGTCTTGCTGGTACGGTTGGCCGTTTCACTCCATCAGGCCCGTACGGCCGCGGCTCTGCCCCAATTGCCCTCCCATTGCGACCGTATTGCTACATCCATATTGGATATTTACGCCCCGATCGCCCACCGGTTGGGCATCTACTGGATCAAAAACGAGTTAGAGGATGTTGGCTTCCAGTTACGCTGGCCAGAAGAATATCGTGATCTCCGTGACAAGGTAGCCGAACAATACCAGGGGGGAGCAGTAGTGGTCCGCAAGGTCACGGCGATCTTGCGAAAAAAGCTGCATAAACATGGTTTGACAGGTGAGGTCTACGGACGCCAAAAACACCTCTACTCGATTTGGACCAAATTGCAGCGCAAAGGGGTCACGATTGATGATTTGTACGATCTGGTTGCCTATCGTGTTATTGTCAAAAAAAAGCCGGACTGTTATCGTGTCTTAGGCCTATTACATAGCGAATTTCGGCCGCTGCCGGGCCGTTTCAAGGATTATATCGCCCTCCCCAAAAGCAACGGTTATCAATCACTCCATACGGTCGTTTTCGGACCGTATGATAATCGCATTGAGATACAGATCCGCACCGATAAAATGCACGAAGTTGCCGAAAGCGGAGTCGCCGCGCACTGGTCCTACAAGACCAAGACGGGTGGCCTAGAGCAGCACAAAATTGAATCTGCTGATGGTTATGCTTGGCTGCAACAGATGCTATCCATTCACCAACAGGTCGATGATCCGGGTCAATTTCTGGAAAATATCAAGCTGGATCTATTTCCAGAGGAAATTTATCTCTTTACCCCAGCGGGAGAGATTATTACCTTGCCACGATCCGCGACCCCAATTGATTTTGCCTACGCTGTCCATTCCGAGGTGGGCAATCGCTGCCACGGATGCAAAATCAATGGTCGCATGGTGCCGCTACGCACCCGGTTAAATACGGGTGATACCGTTGAAATTCTGACCAGTAAAAATCACACACCCACCACCAACTGGTTGGAGTTTGTCGTCACTGGTAAGGCCCGTTATTGGATCACGCGTTGGCTAAAAGTCAAACAACGAGATCTGTCGGTCACCATGGGGCGAGAGATACTAGAACGCGAGATACGCAAAAGCGGTCAAGGCATATTGCTGAACGACAAGGTACTACAACAGGCAGCCGCGTCGTTGCAGATTACCACGGTGGAGGATCTGCTGTTTCAGGTCGGTATTGGCCGTCTATCGCCCTTGTCGGTGTTGCACCGTATGTTTCCCGAGCTATTGGCACGAGCCGAACAGAAATCAGCCCTGAAGGGAAAGGCCCCAACAGCTGCCGAGAAGACGGAGCGCCGAGCCGTCAAAGAAGAGGCCGCCGCATTGGTCGGCCTCCTCCCCAATATGGCTGTCCATGCTGCCCGCTGTTGTAGTCCTGTGCCAGGAGATCCGATTGTGGGCATTATTACCACGGGTAAGTGGATCACCATTCACATTGAGAGCTGCCCCAACTTGGCATCGTTAGCGACGCAGCCAGAACGCTGGCTGAGAGGCGTTGGCTGGCCAGTTGGCTGGAAAAACAGCCACGTCGCCCGCTTACGGCTGATGGTACGTAATCAAAGGGGGGTGTTGGTACAGGTCAGCCAAGCCGTCTCCGAAGCCAAGGCCTCCATTCTCGCCACCCATCTGCGTGACCGCCAACGTGAACCTTGCCTGCTGATGTTGGAAATAGAGGTACAGGACCGTGATCATCTCGAATCGGTAATGCGCGTTATCCAGGGGCTGCCCGTCATAGTCGGGGTCGAACGCGTCTGTGGTTAGATGAGGCCGGTCACTACGCTGCGTCACAGCGGCCGGATTGGCGTAACAACTGTATCTGATCAAGCACGACGCGGGCGATGGCGTCCGGTTGGAATTTGGCGACAAAATTATCGGCCCCAACCTGCTGGGCCTTAACGGTGTTGGCCTGGTTGCTCATAGAGCTGTGCAGCACTAAGGGGATGGAGGCCAGCTGCGGAATGGCCTTGACCTTGCGGGTAAAGGTGAAACCATCCATACCGGGCATTTCAATGTCGGAGATGATCAGGCAGAACTTTTGGGTTGACCCAGGGGCAATGGATTCTTGCAGGGCATTAAAGGCTTGGTCGGCATTCTCGTAAATGACATGGCCCACCCCCAATTTACCCAGCGTCCGTGCTAACAACAAGCGGGCCGCTTTGGAGTCATCGACGGCCAACACCGTGTAATCGGCAATGGAGGCGCTGCGCCCCTCTTCCAACAAAGTTGACTTGACTTCTACCTCAAAACCAATAATTTCGCCTAGAATTTTCTCGACATCCAGAATCTGAGTGGCCTTGTCATCGTCGTCGTAGGTCAGTGCCGTCAAATAGCCGCTACTCTGGATGCTAGAGCCAGGACTCTTGATATCTGCCCAGCTCTTATTGACCAGTTTATTGGGTCGGCTGATGAGAAAGCCCTGGATGGTGTTACTATACTCGCAGATGATAACGTAACTTAAACCGCCCTGATAGTTGACCGGATCAAGTCCTAGCCCCAGGCCAAGATCAATAACTGTAACTAATTTATCACGAAAATTAATAGCACCAATGATAGCCGGATGGGACTGCGGCACCCGCGTAACGGTCTTGGGGGTTTCAATAACCTCAATGATCTTGAAGACATTAATACCATATTGCTGTTGATCGGTAAGATAAAACGTCAACATCTCCATCTGGTTAGTAAAAGCCAGATTAGCTCTTTGATCGATTTCATCCATAAAGTTGGTAGCCATACCGAACCCCTTTTACCGTCTCTCACATAACACAGTTTCCAGCCATTCCGGTTTATACCATCAATCTCCCTGCGGGACAACATCCACTGTAACTTCTTTGTCAACGGTCATATCGTGGAAACCAACCTGTAAAATGGTACTGGCCAACAACTCGCCCATCTGCTGCGTATGACGCTTGCAATGAATTTTACTTTCTCCTTGATCGCGCCAGCGCTCCAACAACTCTTTGCAGGAACTGGTACCGACACGTTCCATGAAGCGTTGGTAGTAGATCTGTGCCAAGGTATAGGCCTCCTCCTTGGCATCTTCATCCCCCGGTTGGTCGCGGCCGGCGACAACACCAATAGCCATTAAACCAGCCGTGAGGGCACCACAAGTTTGCTGTAGCTCGGAAAAACCACCATTGAATGGTGTCGCGATACGGGTAATGGTAACGGGATCAAAGCGATGGGGAGCCATCACTTCGGTTACCGCACGCAACATTGCCTCGGCGCATGAATACTTGGCATCATCGTAATAGGTACGTGCTAACGCCCCGACTTGCGCAACAATCTCATCTTTGGTCACAGGCAGCTCCTTTTATCATGACGAATGGTCAGAATGAATAATTCATCGTTGGCCTGTTGTATGGTCATCACCAGCCCCCGCTGCCGCAAATGGTCAGAAAGCAGGCACGGTTGGCAACGATGGTAAACCGTTAGGGTATCGACCTCCGTCTGCAACCGACCACAAGCGACCAAAATCTGTTGCAGCGGCTCTGGGGCGGGAAGCGCACGCACATCTAGGAACAGATTGGACAAGAGACCCCCTTCATTTCATTGATACCGCACGCTCATGCTGGTATAATACGGCAGCGATTGAGTATTATGAACCATTTTTACTGACGTCACAACGGGAATATGGACGATATCCGGATCGGTTCGACACCGCTGTTGCCTATTTTTATTGACCTGCGGGGACGGACATGCCTGCTCGTTGATGCCGAGCAAGGGCCTTCGGTAGAGGTGTCGCGTAAGGCGGCGGCGTTGTTGCGCGCGGGGGCCAGGCTACGCTGGGTGGGAGGGGAGTCCCCACAGCTAAAACAGACATTGACCGACGATTGGGGTGAGCAATTGGAGTGGCATCCGTCGCCGGTGCAGCCACAACATTGGCGTGATGTCTGGTTGGTGGTCAGTTTTTCGTCCGTGGTCGCTACCAATGAGTGGCTGTCCGAGCAGGCAGGGCAACGGCAGGTTTTCTTTAATGCGGTCGATAAAAAGCGCTATTGCAGTGCGATTTGGCCCGCATGCGTCGAGCGATTGCCGGTACAACTGGCATTAACGACAGGCGGCCATAGCCCGGCACTGGCTGGTTATTTGCGGCGTTGGCTGGAGGAGTTATTGCCAGTAACGCTGGGTTCTTTCGCCGTTTGGCTGGCCTCGTGGCGTCAATGGGTGGTCGATCATGGCGGCCACTACGCCGCTGTATCGCAACGGGCGCAATTTTGGCAGCGGTTGTTGGATAATGGGCTGCTGACGCGTTATACCAGAGATGGCGCGGCTGCGGCCGAGTCTGAGCTGCGTCAGGCGGTGGCTTCGCAGCAGGATCGCAGCAGATAAGGGGGATCAATGT
>JADGCM010000112.1 GCA_015228995.1 Magnetococcales bacterium | reverse complement strand
CATGGACGCTTCCGTCACCCTCAAATCGTAGGATGTCTGTAAATTGAGCCAGTACTGTGGAGATTGGCCAAAGGCACGACCAAGCAGCAGAGCAATTTCTGCTGTAATGGGACGAGAATCCTTGATGATCTGCGAAATCCGTGGGGAAGACACCATGACAGCCCGAGCAAACGCCGCTTGTGAGATACCCATTTCATGCAGAATTGCCTGCAAAAATACGCCTGGATGAATTGCTGGTAGTCCATTTTTAACCATTCAAAGCATCCAGCAATTGTCGAGCAGCGTTGTTGCCGGGGTCCCGTGCCAAAATGCGCTCGTAGAGGGTCCTGGCTTCGTGAGGATGGCCACATTCACTTTCCAGTTGTGCCAGCCGTAACAACACCACCAAATCGTCATTGGCCATTTCGAGATAACGCCGGTAGGTGGCGATGGCCTCGTCGCGCCGGCCGATGATACGCAACAGGGAGGCGTAGTGCGGCATACGCGTTGGTGAGAAGGCGGCTAACTGACGCAGTTGCTCCAATGCCGGTAAGTATTCCTGGCGCCGTAGGTGGATGGTGGTGAGATGGGCCAGCGCTTGTTCGCGAAAAACGGGTAACGTGACCCGACCAAAAGCCGCCAAGGCCGCTTCATCTTCTCCGGCTAGCTCGGCTAGATAGCCGTCGATCATATCGAGATAGACCTCACGACCCTCCAGCTCGCTTTGACGCAGACCCTCTGCCAGGGTGCGAAGACGTTCGACATCCCGCTGTTGAAACAATTGCTGCATCTTACTGCGTACCGTCAAGGGGTGACTCAGCCGCTCAATGTGTTTCCGGTAGGGATTGTCCGGCGGGTGCAGCTGCTCTTGGAACTGCTGTTCCAGCTCCCGGAACTGACTAGCGACCGTTGGCGGCAGATCATCAAGACGCCATCCATGCCGATCGAGCAACAGACGATAACGTCCTGGTTGCTGGTTGCGACGCCATTCGGCGATGATCTTTTTGAAATTGGGACGCTCTTGTTCCTCTTCAATGCAGCAGCGAAGATGCTCGCGGGTTGTATCGAGCCAATTGAGGACGGCATTGGCGTTGTTGCGGTAGACGCGGTAGTAGTGGTCACCCGCTTTCTCGACTTCCTCGTCGCTCCATTCGCGCTCTTTATCAACCCGTACCAACTTGAGAAAATCGATCAATGACCAGCGCTTGACCAGCATGCTGAACACTTTATGTTGACTGTCCAATATTTGCTCAATTTCATCCATGCGCAGCTTGAAACGAAAGTCAGCTGGTTTACCCTTGCGACCGAAAAATCGAGCGTTACAGTCAAGGGCTTCGACGGTTAGGCGGTGAATGGCCTGCACTTGCTGCCTGGCTTGGTTCAACTCGGTCATGACCGCTTGGTAATGAGCCAGGCGCTGTTCTCGGTTGTCAATTGGCAGGGCACGATGGAGGCGGTCGTGGACCGGCTCCGGCAATGGCGATAAGACGATGTCTGACCAGGGTTGGTGGGTGACTCCGTCCACCTTAGCCGCCGCAGCGGCTGGATTGATGAGCTGACAACCATAACGCGGCGCCATCGCCGCTAAATCTCGGAGGTTGCCCAGGGCTATATGAAAATCGATGCGGGTGTCGGCCATCCAACCGCCATTGGTTTCGACATGATAGTCGGTTTGATCCATAAAAGGGCCCATACGGCTTTCAACGCTACCTTTGACGTGGGTAAGCCCTTCTCGGCTAAAGCACAGATCAAAACCGCACAAGATGACTTGGCTACAGCCCATCTCAAAAGCGACACCCAAAGCCTGGTGGGAGACGGTAATACCCGGAAATGAGTAGTTAGGCCGGTTGATTGGACTCTCCCATGGCAACACCTGGCCGAGATAGACATGGCGCCCATGCCATTGTCCCAGCAGCTTGGGATGGACGTGGTACATGTTGAGGAACAGGGTCTCCGGTGGCAACGTCAACATGGCATTGGAGGCTTGAAAGGATACCTCGTGGGGATCAATGGCGGCAATAATGTCGGGCACAATGCCAGCCTGTTGCAATTGCTCGGTAATACGAGCCACCGCAATGACCAGCAACTGGTGGCGATGCTGCTGGACCCACGGCAAGGCCTCACTCAGAGAGGGTCCGCCCGCCAACAGGGCCGCTGTGTAACCTGTAAAGACATCTTTTAGGACCGTTACCGGGGTGCGGTTGCTGGCGACGTTCTTCATACCACTGACCAAGAAGGCATGATTACCCACCTCCATGGTCACCGCCATGCGCAGCTCGTAGAGGTGATTGACCAGTTGATTCCACAGAGGCAAATAGTCACGGATGGCGGCGTCGACCACCGCCATCGATTTCACCGGTTTGACGTTACCCAGGTAGAGATAGTCGCTTATGCCAGCACTAAGCGCCTGTTGTTGCCAGTCGTTGATGGTGCAGAGCTGGATGGATGGTGGTATTTCTTGTTGTTGTTCAAAAAAATCCGAGCGGATTCGTTCAACTAGCCCCGGCAACTCCAAAAATAGGTAACGCGTGCCGTCGGGTACCCCTTTGCGGAGGATATAACGGATCAACAGCCCAGCATCGCTGCCAGCAATGATATACAGACTGTCTTTGTCTAGGACCGTGTCGTTGAAATGTTGGTGGTAAAAGGTATCGCTACCGCTACTGGAGAAGGTCTCACCGTTAACGGTCGGCAGGTAGCGCTCACCAAAGGTATTGACCAGAAAGGGGCCATAGTCGATGGAATCAACTGGGAGATCAACTGCTTCTGTCATCGTAAACCAATGTCCGTGTTAAAGAGTGAGTCTGTCGTTAGGAAGGCACTGGCTCAACACTTCCAACAACAATTTTTTCCGAATTGGCTTGGTCAGGTGCTGATTACAGCCAGATTCTAACGTTCTTTGCATATCTTCCTTCATGGCATTGGCTGTCAATGCAATAATCGTAGCGGCTGGTAGCCGTTGGGAGCGCTCCCAGGCACGTATGGCACGGGTTGCTTGGTAGCCATCGAGTCCCGGCATTTGGATATCCATCAACACAATATCGAACCGCCCAGCCAAAAATTTTGCCACCGCTTCCTGGCCATTGGTGGCTGGGATAACATCGTAAGGACTATCGCGTAAAAATGTTTCTACCAGCAAACGGTTGTCTTCTGAGTCATCGGCGAGTAGCACCCGGATCGATTTGGGTGGGGAGTCGGTTGTTGTCACTGTTACGGTGGCGGCACCCCTTACCGCGGGTTCAGGGTGTGAATCCTGCACCATGGCAGCAGGCAATCGGATGGTAAAATGAAAACAACTACCCGCTCCTGGGGTGCTTTCCATCCAGATGTGGCCACCCATGCGGTCCATCAATTGCCGACAGATATTTAATCCCAATCCGGTGCCCCCAAACCGACGCGATACCGAGGGTTCGGCCTGAGCAAAAGGTTGAAAAATGAGGTGGTGTTTTTCGGAGGGAATACCCATACCGGTGTCAGCAACGCTGAATTGCCATAAAGCACTATCTTGCTGGGTCACAACCAGACGAACAGAACCCCGATCCGTGAATTTAATAGCATTACCCAGTAGGTTGAACAAGATTTGCCGCAGACGCTGGGGATCGCCCAACAGCAGACCTGTGGTCTGCGCCTCAATGTGACCGGAGAGTTCAAGCCCTTTTTCTAAGGCTTTTCGGTGTAGGACGTGGACGCTACCGTGGACCAGCTCCGCTAGATCAAACGGAATCGACTCAATCTCTAACTGCCCAGCCTCTATTTTCGATAGGTCTAAAATGTCGTTGATGAGAGCCAACAACCCCTCCCCAGCGCGACATAGAGTCGTTACGTACAGCCGTTGCTCCTCATTCAAATCTGATTCTGCCAATAGCTCTCCCATACCGATGATGGCATTCATCGGAGTACGGATTTCGTGGCTCATGTTGGCCAGAAACTGACTTTTGGAGCGATTGGCCTGCTCAGCGGACTCTTTGGCATGCCGCAGGGCCTCTTCAAATTGTTTGCGCACGGTAATATCGCGCAAGATGCTTTGCACCACCGGCTTTTTGCGGATGTGGATCACGTCGGCGGTAACCTCGACGGCGATGCGGCTGCCATCTACGCGCACCACAACCACTTCGGTGGGCTTGCCAGAGGCTACTTTCGGGGCATGCAGTTGCGGTTGACGGCTACCGATGAGCGCTTTTTTGCGCTGTTGCAGCAGTCGGATGCCGGCTTCGTTGACATCAAGAACGATGTCTGTCTCTGGATCTGTCAAAAATATGGCATCCGGGGCCTTGTCAAACAGAATTTTGAGGCGGCTTTTGCTGGACCTTAATCTTTGCTCAGCACGGCGGCGGTTGCGTTTGAGACGATGGTTGCCAACAATTTGCGCACAGGCGAATAACACTGGTTCGAGTAGTTGCACCAGGGCTTGATCGTATCCCGCCGGGCGATTGGCAACGCCAATGGCGCCCAATATCTTCTCCCCCCGTTTGATAGGGAGGCCAAGAAATGCGTGCAGCGGCGGATGGCCGGCTGGCAGACCACAGCGGCGTGGATCGGTTGCTGGGGTGTTGGCAATGATCACCTGACCAGTGAGGACTGCCTGACAGTGTAATCCATGCATCCGTGGAAACCGAAAACCAGAGCGTTGACTGGCCTGATATTGGGCACGGGTCTCCTCGTTCCAAGCGATATTGCTGATACTGAGGGCGCGCAGATATTGCTTATCGCTGCCACTGTTACGCACTTCGACGATAAATCCATATTCACTTTGGGTCAGTTTGAGTAAATCTGCCAACAACTCATCAAAAAAAACGGCTGCCTTGGTGTTGCCGATGAACCGCGACAACATGCGATTGACATAGTTGACTTGAAGTTCTAAATTCTGCCGCGACTCAAACAGTTTCTGTTCCGCCAGCTTATGGGCGGTAATATCCTGGATATGGGCGACAAAATGCAGCGGTTGACCGCTGCTATCGCGTACCAGAGAAACGCTTAATAAGGTCCATATAATGTGCCCGGCACGGTGATAATAGCGCTTCTCCATTTGAAAATTGGCGATTGTTCCGGCTAGGGTCAACCGCACATTGTTCAGATTGGCATCCAGGTCGTCGGGATGAGTAATGTCTTGGAAGGTAGTCGCCAATAAATCGGTAACAACGTAACCCAGCATATCACATAAGGCTTGGTTGACGCGCAGAAACCGGCCATTCGGAGAGACCAGTGCCATACCGTGCGCGGCCGTTTCGAACGCACCGCGAAACTGCGATTCACTGATCGTTAGTTGTCGCAACGACGCTTCGAGATCAGCGGCATGTTTGGTGGGCTGTTGTTGCAATGGCTTACTCCTTCTTCCCCTTACCTCCCCAACCCCCTCTCCCACAGGCGGAGAGGGGGAGCAGGAAGTAATCCCCCTCACGATGCCATAATTGGCTGGGAAAAGCCAGTCATGAGCAGCGATTTTATCGCTGGTGCGTTTTCCAGCACCCTTTTGACAGTCATTGGTGTATACTGTCGGCTCTTACCTCCTGGGGCGATGCCCCAGGCTACCGATAAGACTGCCCCTCCGGGGCGCATGAATCATGAAGCCCCAACGGGGCGATTCTGGAGTAGCCT
>JADGCM010000111.1 GCA_015228995.1 Magnetococcales bacterium | reverse complement strand
ATTCCCCTCTCACCCCCAACCCTTTTACCCCTCACCCCCCGCCCCCCTCTCCCACAAGGGAGAGGGAGAGTATGAGCCTTCTTTCTTAACCCTCTTAACCCTCTCCCCTTGTGGGAGAGGGCAGGGTGAGGGGGTAAGGGCTACGGTCTTGCCAGATCAATGATCCGGTTCAAATCATAGTCGGGAGAACCGTTGACTTTTTTGACAATTTTAGCCAGTTGCTCATCCAAAGAGGGCTTATCGACTTGATAGAGCAGCCCAATCGGTGCCTTGCCACCCGGGCGACGAGCCAACTCCATAGCTGCGCCTAAATCGGAATTATCGTGCCCTTCCGGTATCTCCGCCACCAGATCACGGTAATACTCAATGGTGTCAATTTTGTTGAACGTTGGGCACTGGGTAAAGATATTGACGTAGGAAAAGCCCTTATGCTCAATGGCCCCTTTGATCAAGTCGGCACACAGTTTCGGTTTACCAGCAAAAGCCTGAGCGACGTAGGTAGCCCCATAAGTGAGCATGTATAACAACGGATTCATCGGCTCATCCGGGCCACCGTAAGGGGTGGTGTAAGCGGTCATCTCGGGACGGGAGGTCGGCGAATATTGGCCCTTGGTCAGGCCGTAGATGCCATTATCCATCAGCACGTAAGTCATGTTGACGTTCTTACGCGCCATGTGCGGCATGTGGCCGCCACCGATGGAGAAGCCATCGCCGTCGCCACCGCTAACCAACACCGCCAAGTCAGGACGCGCCAGCTGCACCCCGGTCGCCACCGCACCAGCCCGACCATGCAGGGTGTGCATTTTGTAAGTATTGATAAAGTAGGGCATGCGCGACGAACAACCGATACCCGATATCGATACCAACGCCGTCGGATCAACGCCCAGTTCAGACAGAGCGCGGTAGACTCCATTCAAGATGCCAAAATGACCGCATCCAGGGCACCATGTCGTTTGAACCTCAGACTTGTAGTCTTTGGCAGCCATCGAAACTTTGTGTAGTGCGGCGACAGTCATGCGATAATCTCCTTGACGCGTTGGACAATCATGGCCGGTGTGAACGGTAATCCGCCACAAATTGGATAGGAAATGGGACGGATAGAGGTTTCAGCACGGATAAAATGCGACAGCTGCCCCTGGAAGTTGACTTCCGGAACTAAAATGTGCCGACAAGTGGCGGCAAAAGCCTCGTATTGAGCCACTGGCATCGGCCACATCAGCTTGGGATAAAAGCCTTTGACTCGATGACCGGCGTCGCGCAGACGCTGCACCGCCTCACGCACCACACCAATGGTACTGCCCCAAGTGATGATACCGACTTCAGCATCGCCCGAGCCATCAATCTCAACTGGCCGATAGTTCTCAACCACAGTTTTGATCTTGTTGAAGCGTTTACGGTGCATAAGTTCGTGGTTTTCCGGCGTATAACGAGGGGCACCGGTCTCGCTATGCTCCAAACCAGTGGCAATGTGCATGGCATTCGGGGTCCCGGGATCGGCCATCGGTGAGATGAGATCGTCGGTGAGCAGGTAGCGTTTATAGACGCCTTCACCATCCCAACGTTTACGCTCAATGATTTTATAACTAGCCGGATCCGGCCTCGGAATGGTCTGAGTCGAAAAAGCCAATGATCCGTCCGACAGCAAGATCACCGGCACTTGGTATTGTTCAGACAGGTTAAGGGCATCGACGGTCATATCGATGCAATCCTTGACATCTTCAACCGATAGCACGATCCGCGGCGCATCACCATGGGCACCATGAATAGCTAGAAATAGATCGGACTGTTCATGCTTGGTCGGCAACCCAGTGGAAGGACCGCCGCGTTGCACATCGACCACCATCACTGGGGTCTCACTCATTGATGCCATGCCGAGCATCTCGCTCATTAGGGCCAAACCTGGCCCAGACGTGGCCGTCATGGAGCGATGGCCGGCATAAGAAGCGCCCAACACCTGGGAAATGGAGGCAATTTCATCTTCGGCCTGCACCAACGTCCCACAACGTTTCGGGATGTGAGTGGCGACATACTTGGCAATTTCGGTCGCTGGCGTAATCGGATAAGCCGAGAAAAATTGCAACCCACCTAAGATCGCTCCCAGACCCACCGCATCGTTGCCGGACATAATGATCACGTCTTTCGGCTCCTGCCGATCCGCCACCCGCCAAGGATCACTCTTGGTCAACGCCGCGGCCAATTCTTTACCAGCGCTGAAGGCGGTGACGTTGAAATCTAATATCTCCGCGCCCTTTTTACCAAATTTAGCTCTCAGCACCCGGTCCAGCGTCTCTTCGTCGATGTTAAACAGCTGCGATAATGCTCCCAGCGCAATCATATTTTTGGAACGAATCGATCCCAGCTCCTTAGCCTTTTTGGTCATCGGGATGGGGTAGGCATAGACACCGGCTGGAATCTCCGGCTCAAAATCGCCACCAGGGGAGTCGTAAACAAAGGCGGTACCAGGGTGCAACAAGTGTTTATTGAGTTCATAAGCCTCGCCATTAAAGGCACAGAAGACATCGAAGGTGTCGCCCTGGCAATAGATCCTGTCAGCACTAGCACGGACTTGGTACATGGCGTAGCCGCCCTTGATCTCGGCTGGGAAGGTCTTGAAGGTATAAACCTCCAAACCGGCACGCGCACACGCGGAAGCGATAAAATCACCGCAAGAGATGATGCCCTCACCTCCCTCACCAGCAACACGGATAATCAGATCGTTCTTCATCAACTCTCATCCTTTCTTCAAAGCACGTTGCACCGTTATCCCAAGCTCAGCTGGTGAACGAGCAATATAAACACCGGCCGCCTCAAGCGCGGCAAACTTCTCGGCCGCTGTTCCCTTGCCACCGGCAATGATGGCACCGGCATGGCCCATACGTTTGCCTTTAGGTGCGGTCGCACCAGCAATGAAACCGATTACTGGTTTGGTCATATTTTGCTTGATCCAAGCGGCGGCCTCTTCTTCGGCCGTACCGCCGATCTCACCGATCATAATCACCGCCTCGGTCTCACCATCCTGCTGAAATAGATTGAGACAATCGATGAAATTAGTACCATTGACTGGATCTCCACCCAGACCGATGCAGCTGCTCTGCCCCAACCCCACCGCTGTTAGTTGGGCCACCGCCTCGTAGGTGAGGGTGCCTGAACGGGAGACCACACCGACAGAACCGGCACGATGGATGTGCCCCGGCATAATGCCAATTTTGCACTGTTCGGGGGTGATCACTCCCGGGCAATTGGGCCCGACCAAACGGCTATTGCGTCCCTGTAGATAGCGTTTGGCCTTGACCATATCCAGCACCGGAATGCCTTCGGTAATGCAGACAATCAGCGCCACCTCAGCCGCAGCCGCCTCCATGATGGCATCGGCGGCAAAAGCCGCCGGTACGTAGATCACCGACGCATCAGCACCGGTCTGCTTGACTGCATCGGCAACGGTATCGAATACCGGCAGATTAAGATGAGTGGTTCCGCCTTTACCCGGGGTGACGCCGCCAACCATTTTGGTGCCGTAAGCAATGGCCTGCTCTGAATGGAACGTACCGTTAGCGCCGGTAAATCCCTGACATATAACGCGTGTGTTTTTATTGACCAGAATACTCATTGATCTCTACTCCACTCTTGCGGCCGCTACTGCCTTGCTGGCGGCATCGTCCAAATCGCTGGCCGAGATAATCGGCAGACCCGACTGCGCCAGGATCTGTTTGCCCTTGTCAACATTGGTTCCTTCCAGCCGCACCACCAATGGTACCCGGATGGATACTTCACGCGCTGCGGTAACAATCCCCTCAGCGATGACATCACAACGCATGATTCCACCAAAGATATTGACCAGAATGGCACGCACATTGGCATCGGAAAGGATAATTTTGAAGGCGGTGGTGACTCTTTCAGCGGTCGCGCCGCCGCCAACATCGAGAAAATTAGCCGGGCTCCCCCCCTTGAGCTTGATAATATCCATGGTCGACATCGCCAGCCCAGCACCGTTTACCATACAACCGATATTCCCATCGAGGGCAATATAACTGAGGTCGTGTTGGGAGGCCTCGGTCTCTTTGGGATTTTCCTCATCTAGATCACGCAGTGTCATCAGATCTTTGTGACGGAACAGGGCATTGCTATCAAAATTTATTTTGGCATCCAAGGCCAATAAATCACCGGCCTGGGTCACCACCAGCGGATTGATCTCGGCCATAGAGGCATCGCTGCTGACAAACGCTTGGTAAAGACCGGTCATAAAACGCACCGCCTTGCCAACTTGTTTGCCTTCCAACTTCAGTCCAAAGGCCAGATTGCGCGCCTGAAAGTCGGTGAGACCAGTCAAGGGGTCGATCGTTTCCCGCAAAATTTTCTCTGGATGGCGCTCGGCGACCTCCTCGATCTCCATGCCCCCCTCCGTCGATGCCATCATCGTCACTCGACTGCTGCTGCGGTCGATCACCATGCCGAGATAAAGCTCACGAGCAATGGCGCACCCTTCTTCCACATAGACCCGTTTGACCAGCTTGCCTGCTGGACCGGTCTGTTTGGTCACCAGTGTCATCCCCAATAGGGACTGGGCCGCGTCACGCACTTCGGCGATACTGCGCACCACCTTAACACCGCCTCCCTTGCCCCGACCACCAGCATGAATCTGTGCCTTGACTACAAAGACGGAACCTCCCAACTGTTCCGCCGCCCGTTGCGCCTCATCCGGCGTAAACGCCACTTGCCCGCGCGGCACCGCCACGCCATACTGAGCCAGAACCTGCTTGGCCTGGTATTCATGGATATTCATGTACGCTCCTGCCTCTGTCGTCCACTGTGAGTAAAAGGGAGTTGTTCAATCCGTGTAAATACCACTAATAGCGGCACCAAGGCAAGGCAATCCTGGTAATTCTAAACCAAGGCATGATCCATATCATCTCTGCGGCCACTCCTTGGGCCTGAACGGCCTTGTTCATCGTTTCGGCCAGCCTATGCCGTTCCGCTACAAACGTTCGTATCCAGCAAAAAACTCATTCCAGCGGCTCCCGCATTTCCTCTATTCCTTGAAACTCTCGCTCCAATAGATCAGGAATGGAACCATAAGTCTGCGCAAAATAGCCAGCAGGCCAACTACGGACATAGCCTATATCGACCGGTTTCTCCTCTATAGCCTCTAATACAGTCACAATGGCTTGATGACGTTGCGGCAATTTTAAAGGGTCCTATAAATAAACCTGACCATGAACATCGATCTCTGCCTCAACTGATTGTAATATGTTCAAATAACTCAATTGGCTACCAGGTACGAGGCTTAAACTCCTTGTCATTAGCAATCTGCACACTATCCCCGGACTGCACAATCACAAATAGTCCCTGATTGATGGCAAATTGATCGGCACCAGCGTCGATAGCAATGCCAGCCACCGCCCCGTAGACCTTGCAATCGGCATAACGGTTAAAAAAGGATTTGAAGCGCTTCAGTCGCTCTAGGTGATTACGTACATCCTCAACCGTTAAGTTGCTTTTGACTTCGACCAGCACGGCATCAATGGTGTTGGCCACCAGAATGTCAATCTCCATATTTTGACCGGCGACGGTTTTTTTAACACGGGAATAGACCT
>JADGCM010000110.1 GCA_015228995.1 Magnetococcales bacterium | reverse complement strand
AAAGAGTGCTGGGACAAAATCGGGCAGTGTACGGAAGACCCACATCATCACCGCAGCGGAGATGATACCCATGGCGTAGCTGGCCTGTAGGTTTGGAGGATTGGCCAACTGTCCCAACCCATGGACCGTCAGGATAGGGACGGCCAGAGTTAGAAACCAACCCACCAGCTTGTTAACAGGCATTTCCTTATGAAGATTGGTATGCAGCCTAGTGAGGGCCGCATGCAACAGGGAACCGGCCTCACGAGTCCGTGATGGCTGCATAAAACGATCCGTGAACGATGCGAAGATTAAATCGCGCAGCTCCTGATTGCTCCAAACGACATGCTTTAAAGCCTCCCTGGGGATCACGACCACTGTGGCAGCTTCTGTGGCAGTCACTGTGGTGGCGTAGGCCTGCATCGTCAGGACGGCTTCCTGCCCCAACAGTCCCGAACGTATCGAGACCGTTTCATGGTTGGAACCATCCCAGCAGAAACATCCGGATAGGACGACGTAGCTCTCCTGCGCCAGAGAACCCTGCTCATGCAGCACTTCACCGGGCAGCAACGAGCGCACCGTCACCTTTCCCAGCAACCGCGCCAACTCTTCCACAGGACAAGCCCTAAAAACCGGTTCGTTGCGTAACGAGGTCGCGATATCACTCAACGAAACGATCAAGGCGGTATCATCCATCCCATCGGATTCATCATATTGGTAGGCCGAGTCATTTGATTGACATTGTAATTCATGTGCGATACGGCCATAGTAACCGAATTAAACCGCCCACTCATTTCCCACACACCACGGTCAATCTGGACAATACCCTGTTCCATTGATTGCATATTGTCCTTCATGCCAACCACAGCACCATCCATACCAGCCACATCGTGGTTCATCTGCTTCATGGCCTCGGCAATCACCGGAATCCCCTGGATATTCTGCCCCATATTGTTGACCGACGCCGTGATATCGTTCATATCCTTCGACATGTAACCAAAGTGGTTGTACATGGCGTTCATGCTGTCAATCATCTGTGTCAGGCTGCTGGTCAAATCAGCCACCAGAAATAACACGATGGTGCTACTGATGGCCAATATCGTCAGCACAACCCGAATCAATCGTGTCGTGCGCCGACCAATTTTAAAGGCAATTTTATCGACGGACTCCATTTCAGCCCGAAACGTACCAAACGTCTCGGTTATGATATCAAGGGTTTTCCGCGTTTCCTCGTCACGATTCACGATATCTGAACCTCTTCGTTAACGTGTCAACGTCATAGAGTTAAAGAGTTTCATCGGGCGAGACATACGCTGCACATCTTGCCCGATGCCATTGACATGACCGTCCATGACCCGAAAAGTCGTCGTCATGTTGCCGACGTTGTAAGTGATACCAGTCAAACTGTCATCAATAACCTTCATTCTGGCGGCAATGTTGTTGATATTATGATTGAGGGAGGATACCGATCCCTTCATGGTCTCGATTTCTTGCACAATCACCGGCAATGCCGCTACATGTTGGTCCATTTGCACGATAACACCACGCATCGCTCCCATGTCACTGGCCATGGAGGTGAATTGTTTATTCATGGTGTCGATGACGTCAATCATGTAGGTTATCTTCGAGGTCAGCACCAGCAGCAAGAACAGGAAGATAATGGCTACTACCCCCATGCTGACCATACCGACCCGCAGGATGGCGGTGACGCGGCGAGCAACACGCAGGTTTAGACTGCTCCGTACCGCCATTGCCGCCTTGAAATCTTCCACAGCCTGACGCAACTCCTCGTGCTGAACGACAGTCAGATCCATCATCCGTGTTCTCCTCCCCCCTTAACCACTCCGATACGGTTACGCATCAAGGTGTAGTACATGATGGGAATGACCAGCAGTGTCAACATGGTGGAGATCAGGATGCCAAAAATAAGGGCGATCGCCAATCCGGAAAAGATGGGATCGTCAAGAATGAAAAAAGCCCCCAACATCGCTGCTAATCCGGTCAAGATGATTGGTTTGGAGCGAATGGCCCCCGCTCGTATCACTGCATCGCGGAAGGGAATACCGCTTGCTACTTCTTCGTTGATGAAGTCGACCAACAGAATGGAGTTACGGACGATAATCCCGGCCAGAGCAATCATGCCAATCATGGAGGTGGCGGTAAATTGCGCTCCCAGCAGGGCATGGCCCGGCATGACCCCAATGATGGTCAATGGAATGGGTGCCATGATGATCAGGGGCACCAGATAGGACTGAAATTGGGCTACCACCAATAGATAGATCATCAATAGCCCGACAGCATAGGCGATGCCCATATCGCGGAAGGTCTCGTAAGTGACCTGCCACTCACCATCCCATTTGATGCTGTAACGGTATGGTGTTTTGGGTTGCTCAATAAATTTTTGATCGATACTCTGCCCACCTTCGACTTGAACTTGATTGACAGCATTAATAATCGACATCATGCCATACAACGGGCTGTCTAAATGCCCGGCCATGTCGCCTGTGACGTAGACAACCGGCACCAGATCTTTGTGGTAGATGGCATTTTCTCGGGGCATGGTCCGGATGGTGGCTACTTCAGCGATCGGAATCATGGCACCGGTCATACTCTTCACTTTAAGAGAGAGCACCGCCGTTAAATCAGCCTTGGTGGCAACCGGTAGTTCCATACGGATTGGCACAGCAAATTTGACATCTTCACGGTGCAGAAAGGAGACATCCATTCCTTTTAGGGTGGTCAGCAGCAGATCGGTAACGGCCTTCTGCGAGATACCGAGCCGTGCTGCTTTTTGTCGATCCACTTGCACGACCAATCGCTCGCCAGTGGTCTCAATACTATCGTCAACGTCCACGATATCGGCGGTTTTCTCAAATAACTGCCGCACAGTCTTGGCCACCCGAATCTGCCCGTCATAGTCAGGACCATACACCTCCGCCACTAAGGGAGATTGCACCGGTGGTCCGGGTGGCACTTCTACCACCTTAACATTGGCATTGAGCCGACGGCCAATCTCCTGTAAGGGCTTACGAATATCACGGGCAATCTCGTGACTCTTACGGGTACGGTCGTGTTTATCGGTCAGATTAACTTGAACGTCCGCCACGTTAGTTCCAGAACGTAAATAATATTGCCGTACCAAGCCGTTAAACCCAACAGGGGAAGAATTGCCCACATAAGCCTGGTAGTCGGTCACCTCTGGAACGGTTGCCAAATAAGCGGTCAGCTGTCGTACCACCCCAGCGGTCTCTTCCAGGGTGCTCTCTTCGGGCATATCCACCACTACCTGAAATTCCGACTTGTTGTCGAAGGGGAGCATTTTCATCACCACGTTTTGGTTGGTCACCAATAGCATGGAGCCAACGATCAACCCCACCACCGCTACACCCAACACAGTCTGATTAAAGGCCGAGCGGGGACTGACGATGAACGGATGGTAGACGCCCTTAAAAAAGCCCATTGTCTTAGCAGAAACCTCTTCACCGCCTCCTTCTTGATGCTGATGATGCGTCGCAACATGACGCAAACCAGTATGGGCCAACCAAGGAGTCACGACAAAAGCGACCATCAGGGAAATCAGCATGCCGACGCTGGCATTAATCGGGATGGGGCTCATATAAGGTCCCATCAGACCGGTGACAAACGCCATCGGCAACAGCGCCGCAATGACGGTAAAAGTGGCCAAGATGGTCGGTCCTCCCACCTCACCAACAGCGGCGGGGATAATCTCCAATAACGGCTTCTTACTCAGTCCCATGTGACGATGGATATTCTCTACCACGACGATAGCGTCATCCACCAGGATACCGATAGAAAAGATCAGCGCGAACAGCGAGACGCGGTTGAGGGTAAAACCAACCGCCCAGTTGGCAAACAGGGTCAGGGCGAGGGTCAGCACCACCGCTGCACCAACGATGGCTGCCTCACGCCAACCCATGGCCAGCAACACCAATAAGACGACAAAAAAAGTGGCAAAGGTCAATTTACCGATTAATTTGGTCGCTTTGGCGTCGGCGGTGAGACCATAGTCGCGGGTGATGGTAACATGGACATCATCAGGAATCAGGTGAGCCCGCAACTGATCCGCCTGGCTGATAACGCTCTGGGCAATGGCCACCGCGTTGGTGCCGGTTTTTTTAGCCACCGCCAAGGTCACAGCCGGGAATTCGCCGCGCTGCGTGATTCCCCTTTTACCTGCGCCTGCACCGGTCCCAAACCAAAGATAGGTTTCCGGTTGGTCGTTTTCCAGATTGATCTGAGCGACATCACGTAGGTAGATCGGCGCCCCATTGTGAAACCCGACGACTAAATCGGCAACCTGATCGGTGCTACTGAAAAACTCACCCGCCTGTACCGGGATGGAGTGATTATCCTTGATGATGGGACCGACGTCACGCGAGAAATTGGCGCCACCCAATGAGTTCTCAAGGTCGGTCAAAGCAATGCCGTAGCCGGACAATTTCTGTGGGTCGAGCAACACATGCACAATGCGTTGTTGAGCACCAATGGTGTAAACGTCACGGGTCCCTGGCACCCGCTTTAATTCAGACTCTAAGCTGTGAGCAATACGGGTCAAATCGGTGGCGGTACGATCCGGGTTATCGCTCCATAGGGTCAGGGTGACGATCGGCACATCATCAATGCCTTTCGGTTTAACCAAAGGCTGGCCAACCCCGAGGTTGCGGGGTAAAAAGTCCTGATTGGAAAAAATAGCATTATAAATCCGTAAGATAGCCGCTGTACGATCTTCGCCCACCTCATAACGAATGGTCAACACCGACATGCCCGGGCGGGAGACAGCATAAATGTTTTTGACCCCATCAATTTCCGCCAGGATCTGCTGCGCCGGTACCGACACCACCCGCTCGACTTCTTTGGCAGACGCACCCGGAAAGGGGATAAAAACGTTGGCAAAGGTGACCGATATTTGCGGCTCTTCTTCCTTGGGGGTGATCAGAACGGCGAACAGACCGAGCAAGAAACCCACTAAGGCCAATAGTGGCGTAATTTCCGAGTTCTGAAATTTTCGCGCTAGCCCACCAGAGAAACCGACTTCCTGCTGCTCGCTCATGATGCGCCGCCCGCCCGTTTTGCCTGGAGGTATTGACCAGCACGAACCGGATCCAATGCCACCTGCTCCGCCGCACGAATGCCTGAGACGATTTCAACGGAACCATCCGACTGGGTAGCGCCCGTCAATACCGGTCGCAGCGCCACCGCATCACCGCTGACAACATAAACGGCGGTCAATTCACCGCGCCGCACCACCGACGAGGCCGGGACCACCAGACGCTTACCCTCCCCAACCTTAAAAACCGTCTTGACCAAAGTGCCCGGAAACACCCCTTCTATGCCCGGAGGAAGATGGAGACGAACGTTAAAGTCGTGGCTTTTATCATCAGCATAGGGGAAAAACACCAACGACTGCGCTGCAACGCGTCTTTGATCGGACAACATGACATCGGCCTGTTGATATTGGCGTATCATCGGCATCCAAGACTGGGGTACTGCTGTTTGTACCCGCAATTTATCCAGAGACATGCCGGTAAATAATGGCTGCCCAACATTGGCAGTTTCACCCAATTGAATAAACCGTTCTCGTCTCAACCACCGAAGGGGGCACATGGACCGTTCTTGTCTCAACC
>JADGCM010000109.1 GCA_015228995.1 Magnetococcales bacterium | reverse complement strand
GTTGATGGAGCATCTCCGTCAGCAAGGCCAATTTAGTGTTAATGCGGCCCAATTGCGGCGGGCTAATGGCGTTTTTACAGCCCGGGCTGTCAGTGAGCAACAAACACTGGAGCAGATGCAGAAGCTCTACCAGAGCAGCGGTTATATCAGCGATCCTCACAGTGCCGTTGGTATCTGTGCGGCGGCCGAGTGGCCCGGGGCCATCTGTTTGGCCACGGCTCATCCAGCCAAGTTTGCCGCAGCTGTGCAACGGGCGATTGGTCGCGATCCCGATTGGCCTGCCCCGTTGCAAGGTATTATGGAGGGAGAGACGCGCTGTACCATCCTCCCCGCTGAGGCCAATGCGGTGCGGGGTTATATTATTGAGACCCTTGGTAAGGAGTGACCAGAGCGGATGGCAGAGATTACGGCACGAGTCAAACTGATTGATGGATTACAGTTCTTAGGAGAGTCTGGTTCTGGCCATACGGTAGTAATGGATGCTGCCGAAAGTGTCGGTGGTCGCAACATGGGTATCCGCCCAATGGAGTTGTTGTTGGTCGGGATGGGGGGCTGTACCTCCATTGACGTCTTGACCATCCTCCGCAAGGGGCGTCATCGGGTCACTGACTGTGAGGTGCTATTAAAGGGGGTACGTGCCAGCGAGGATCCGAAAGTGTTGGTTGAGATCGATGTCCACTACATCCTCACTGGTAACGAACTACCC
This sequence comes from Magnetococcales bacterium, assembly GCA_015228995.1. Lineage (GTDB taxonomy): Bacteria > Pseudomonadota > Magnetococcia > Magnetococcales > JADGCH01 > JADGCH01. The sequence goes on along the minus strand of JADGCM010000109.1, from coordinate 5,112 downwards.
GCCGCCGCGGTCGAACGAGCCATCAAACTGTCTGAAGAGAAGTATTGTTCGGCGTCGATTATGCTCGGCAGGACGGCGCGTCTTCGCAACAGCTACGAGATTCGCCAACTATGATGAAATCCATCACCGCCGTGTTACTGGTGCCACTGTTGTGGCTGTTATGGATCAGCAGCGCCGTTGCCGCAGAGTTGCTGCAGGCGGGGGTCCATTATGACCTCATTACCCCAGCGGTGCCGACCCATACTAGTCGTCCAGAAATCGTCGAGATGTTTAATTTCAAGTGCCCCCACTGTTATACCTTACACCGTGAATTGGTCGAGTGGGGCAAAAAAAACCACCAGCGGTTCAACCTGCGTTCATTGCCTATTTTTTGGGGTAGCCAGACCGATTTACCGGCGCGTGCCTTCTTTACCGCTCAGGCCATGGGTAAGGGCCCCGAGATGCAAACCGCCCTGTTTCGGGCCCATTTCGATCAAAATGCCAATATCGAGTCGGAAAACGATCTGATGTTTCTTGCGGAAGAGATCGGGCTCGACAACAAACAATTCCAAGCCAAATTGCGTGATTTTGGCATCTCGACTCAGGTTAGCCAAGCGTTACAACTCAAGAAGGAATATGGGGTCGCCTCGACCCCGACCCTAGTTGTCAATGGTCGTTATCGCTTGCAATCGCGCCACGCCAGTGGTAGCTGGTCACGGATGTTGATCATTGCCGAGACCTTGGCCACTATGCCGTAAATGAGGCTTCTCGTCGCTATTAAGCCTATTCCTGATCCGGCTGTCTTGGTTCGTCTGCGGCTGGATGGGGATGGCGTTGATCTAGATGGCGTCTCTGTTGTCATGAATCCTTTTGATGAGGTGGCCTTGGAGGCGGCCTTGCGCTTGCGCGAGAGTGGCAGCGGCGAAGTGAGCGATATTTTAGCGGTGAGTGTGGCGCCGTCGCTGGAGGGGGAGGCGATCTTGCGTACCGCGTTGGCCATGGGAGCGGATCGGGCCCTGTTAATCGAAGCGAATTCCGTGTCGTTGGAGCCGCTACTGGTTGCACGGGTGCTACAACGTGTTTGTGTGGAACAGCAGCCGGACCTAGTTTTGATGGGCAACCAAGCCCCTGACGTCGATAATTGCCAGACTGGGCCGATGCTGGCGGCGTTGCTGGGTTGGCGTCAGGCCACGGCTGTATCTGCCATGGGGGAGCTGTTGCCCCCTCCTGCTGTTATAACGACCGATCTCACCCTCAACCGTCCCCGCTATGCCAGCTTACCCAACATCATGCGTACCCGTCGCTTGCCGGTGGCACGAGAGGATATAGCTGCTCTTGGGATTGATCTAACTGCCTACACCGCTGTGGTGGGTTATCGGCAGCCTCCACCCAGGGTATCTTTGGGGCGACGCGTCCACGACGCAGCAGAGCTGGCTGAGGCTTTGATCGCGCATCAAGTTTTGTCATGACAACGTTGGTGATTGCCGAACAACGGCAAGGTTACCTCTCAGCTACCGTGCCACACCTCATCGCGGCAGCCCGGCGGTTTGATGAAACGGTAACGCTGTTGGTCAGCGGCGAGCGCTACCAGAAGGCTGTTTCTGCCGTAGCTCAGCTGACTGGTTTAACCGCAATAGCCTGTCATTCAACGCCGGCCCCTTATTCAACCCCAGAATGGCTAGCGGAACAGCTGGCCCAACGGGTGACGGCGGGCCATTGGGGTCAGGTCAACCAGATTATGGCCGCTGCTTCTCCCTTCGGTCATGCGGTGTTGCCACGGCTAGCGGCCCTGCTCGACGCGCCACTGGTTACCAACGTGGTGGCAATCGAGGATCGAGACAACGTCACGCGACCCATTCATGCGGGTACGGTGCTGGCTACGGTACGTCTGTTACGCCGCCCACGGCTATTGAGCATTCGTAGCAGCGCCTTTGCCACTGCCTTGTCCCTACCCCCGCAACTGCTGTGGCAGGGGGAAAGAGGGAGTGACAGTAAGGAGCGTCCCGACCTGCTGACTGCGGATATTGTCGTTGCTGGTGGTCAGGGCGTGGCCGCATCGGGCAGCTTTGCCCTTATCGAGGCCCTGGCACAACAGCTGGGAGCAGCGGTAGGAGCCAGCCGCAGCGCCGTCGATGCTGGGGTTGCGGCCAACGACCAGCAAATTGGCCAAACGGGCAAAATCATTGCCCCCAGGCTTTACATTGCGGTGGGGCTGTCTGGTTCATTGCAACATTTAGCCGGGGTCAAGGACGCCGGCACCATTGTGGCCATCAATCACGATCCACAGGCTCCCATTCATGCCGTTGCTGACTTTTCGCTGGTGGCCGATCTATTCCGAGCGGTTCCGGCCTTGATAGCAGCACTCCAGCGGTCAGCCTTTCGACCAGGGCAGGGCCATCCGTGAGAATTGTTCCCACTGCGCCGGCAACCGTCCCCGTACCTCTTCGTACTGACGGGACCGCCAGCCAATGATGGCGCCGGCGTAGATCACCAGCTCTTGATCGGTGCACCCCTGCAATAGATGGTCTAGTAGGTGGTGCATGACCGAGACGTCGTTCATGATTCCCAATGTTGCTTGTAAATTACGCAAGGCCGATACAAAAGCTCCCATGCCGTCGCGGCCGTAGAACGAAGAGAAAAACTCGGTGGCATAGCGCAATTTTTTGCATTCGATGCGCAACATGTGGAGCTCCTCAACGCTCTTTTTTTCCAATTGCTCGCCGGTTTGTAGGACGTGTGACAGATGACTATTCAGAACTCGGGTGGCATAAATTTTAATGTTTTGCCGTAACTGGAGGCTAGCCTTGTCGTCCGGCATCATTTGTCGCCAGGGCCGCTCCTCTAACCAACGGGGTAGAGATTCCTTAAATTGGTGCAATCGGTCGCTGCCAATCATCGCCCGTACCTGCTGATAGGCTGCCTGGCGATGCTGCCAAGCCAATTCACGCATTTTGGTTTCACCCGCCGCGAGTGGAATCCGACCGGCCATGGCCTTGAGCCCTTCATCGATAAACACATCAAGGTCGCGTGCTGCCCCTAATTCATTGGCGGCCCAGCGCATCTCCCCTCCAATTGTGTCTGTGGCTTGACGCGGAATGGCCTTGCGAAAAACGATTACAGCCGACCGCATCCGGCGCAAAATCACACGCAGCTGATGAACCCCTTCGATGTCTTCACCCGCCTGGGCAACTGGTTCCCACTTGAGTAATTCATTGAAGTTTTGCTGTAAAATTGAAATAAATACCGCTTCTGTGCTGTCAGCACTTTCTTCCGGAACCATCTTGGTTGATGATTTTTTCGCCATATTTTTTATATCCACCCCACTCTATCCAATTTAGATATTCGACTCTCCACCCCTCACCCTGCCCTCTCCTTCATGCCGCCCCCTCTCCCCTTGTGGGAGAGGGGGCCGGGGGGTGAGGGGAAAGATGAAGGCTGTTCCTCTTTAACGAGCCACGGGCCCATTGTATACCAAGTAGGAGATAATTTGAAGAGTTCCTCAAATTATGTGGAATAATCCTAGCAAAACAACCACTACATAGTTTAGGATGGGGGGATCGGGCGCTGTTGGCCATTTACAAGTATTCTGGCATAATGCTGGAACTTATCTTATGAATATAGTAACGATACCAAACAATCCGTTTAATTGGGGAGTGATGAGCGATGGGTAATACGATCAATCTGGGTGAAGCAACTGCGGATGCGGAGCAAAAAACGGTCAAAAAGACCGAAACAGCGCCGCCCCCTGCTGTAGCTGCCACGGCGTCAACCGCAGCAGCGATCAACAAATCGAAGAAAGGCAAGCATTCCGCTGTGGAGATTGTCCTCGGTGCTGGCAGTAAACGTGCCAAGCAGAATATCGGTGAGCAGCCAAAATTCAAAAAGATGTCTGAGGAAGAATACCTCAAGATTATGGAGCCGCTCCATATCGAATTGGTGAAGATGCAGAATTGGGTCAAGGAGAGTGGCGCTAAGATACTGTCTCTTTACGAGGGGCGTGATGCTTCTGGCAAAGGCGGCACCATCAAACGCTTTATTGAGCATCTAAACCCTCGTGGTTACCGGGTGGTGGCCTTGGATAAACCAACCGACAAAGAGCGGTCACAATGGTATTTCCAGCGCTATGCCATTCACCTGCCCGCCGCCGGTGAGTTGGTATTCTTCGATCGTAGCTGGTATAACCGTTCTGGGGTTGAGCGGGTCATGGGCTTTTGCACCGAAGATCAGGTGCGTGAGTATCTGCGCAGCGTGCCAGAATTTGAGCGTATGCTGGTTAATTCCGGTATTATCTTGTTTAAGTTCTATTTTTCGGTAAGTAAAGAGGAACAGTTGCGTCGCTTTACTAGCCGTGCCGACGACCCACTGAAGCAGTGGAAATTGAGCCCGGTGGATCGTGAGTCGCAAGACAAGTGGGATGCCTACACCAAGGCCAAAGAAGACACCTTCTTCTATACCTCCACCGAGGATGCTCCTTGGACCATCATCAAGTCCAACGACAAGAAGCGTGCCCGTATCAACAGTATCAAGTACTTCTTGAGTTGTTTGGATTATCCGAACAAAAACAAGAGTCTACTCGATTACGATAAGAGAATCATCCGTACTGTCCGCGAAGAAATTGGCATCGACTGATCTTATGAATAGATCCTCATTGGAGACCATTCGCTCCATTATCGACGCTAGTCAATATGAAGATCATTCTGATCGGCCGCTATCAGCCGCCGCTAAGCCGCTGATAACTCTGTCGCGTTCGTGCGCTGCTAACGGTACTGAGATTGCCCGTTTAGTAGCTGATGCGGTGGGGGTGGCGTTCTACGACCGTGAGCTGCTACAGAAAATTGTCAAGGAGGTTAAAGCCAGTCGCCAACTGACGGAGCAAATTGATGAGAAATCAGTTGGTGTTATGGACGATGTGCTGCGCGCCTTGTTCAGTAAGAAGGGTATCTCCAAGGATATGTTTTTCCGTTACATGGCCAAGGTGATCCTTGGTATTTGTAAAACGGGTGGCGTCATTGTTGGTCGAGGCGCCCATCTGTTGATCCCAGAGAATCGGCCGGTGCTGCGGGTGCGGGTTGAAGGTTCTGTGGAAGTGTGCAGCAAGCGATTGGCGGCACGGATGAACATCAAAATTGCCAA
>JADGCM010000108.1 GCA_015228995.1 Magnetococcales bacterium | reverse complement strand
ATTAATCATTCCTCACTGGCAACGGCACGCTTTACCGGACTGATGCTCCCATCCAGCTACATGCTGTTTCCAGCTGAAGCGCCGCAGGTGCCCGAAGCTGAAATTGGCAATGCGATTCGGTGGCGCATCAAAGATCGCCTTGATTTTCCGATTCAGGAAGCAGTGGTAGATGTTTTCACCGTCCCTGAAAGCCGGGCGGTGGCGGCTGACCAACAGATGGTCTACGTGGTGGCCGCGCGTGAAGCAGCCGTGCGCAGCTGCGCCGAGCCATTTCAACGGCTAAAATTGGATTTACAACGTATTGATATTCTTGAATTGGCTTTACTCAATCTGATGGCATTGACCGAAGATGACGCTGACGGTATAGGCCTATTATTTCTTGATCGTAGCAGCGGTGTCGTGCTAGCGGGACGTGATAAGCGGATGTTTATCGCCCGCCCAATTGATTATGGACTGAATCAACTGCTGGAATCTGTCAACGGTCGCGCCAATGCCAGCGCCAATGAATTGGGGGCATCTTTTGTGCTGGATTCCATTGCGTTGGAGGTGCAGCGCACGCTTGATTATTACGAGAGCCATTTTTCGCAACCACCAGCGGTAGCTCTGCACATCATTCCAATGCCTGTGCCCATAGAAGGACTATTGGAAGCACTGGGTGATAAATTGGGTATGCGGGTCAGAGACTTTGCCGTACGTGATTTGCTTGAGTTCTCGGTGGCGGTAGATGATGCCGACGTTGCACGCTGTCTACCGGCCATTGGAGCGGCTTTACATCGTGGAGGTGAATCATGACTAACCAGTCTGGCCAGTCTGTCAATCTATACCAGCCTCACCTGAGGCCGGTCCACGACCCAGTCAGCCTTTACGCTGCTACAACTGTGCTCGGGGCCGTTGCCATGTTGTTATTGGTTATCTCACTGGCTATGAATTATCACCTAACGCGCAGGCAGCAAGAGCTGGCCGACCTACGCCGACAAGAGCAAAAGTCTTCTGCCCTATTGGCTGATTTGGAAAAGCGTTTTCCAGTGCCACAAAGCAACATGCAGCTACAAGAGGATGTGGGACGCCTTGAACAGGAGCTGTTGCGTGTCAGTCGGGTCATGCACTTGATTGACAAGGCAAAACGAGCCAGTAGTCGTGGTTTTACCCAATTTCTGGAGGGGCTCTCCTTCGGCAAAGTGGCCGGAGTTTGGTTGCATGGTATTGGCTTACTCAACGGTGGCAGCAGCATCGTCCTTGAGGGAAAAGTTGTTGCTCCAAATCTAGTTACGAGTTTCATAAATAATTTATCACAACAGAAGGCTTTTTCTGGCAAAACCTTTAGGTCTTTTAGCCTCGCCGCTGGACAACAACGTGAGCCGCGTGAGCCATTGGTATTCGCCTTAAAAAGCAGCGATCAGTCGGCTCTGGCCCTGCGTAAGGATCAAGAGAACCGCAAGGCAAAAGCGCAAAGCTCTCCGGAAGATGCCGAAAGAGCCAAGCTAATGGAGGCTACTCAGGTCAGTCATTCCATGCGCCAACCGTTGGACAATATGAAACAAAATTTGAAGAAAAAGGAGTAGGGTCGGTCCTACCATGGAAGCAATTAGAGAACAATTCGAGACACTGAACAGCCGTTTTGTAGCGCTTTCCCGACGTGAACGGATAATATTGATCAGCGGCATCATGATGGGGGGAGTGGTGGCCTGGAACACTTGGCAGTGGACACCCTGGGAAAAACAGCTGCAAGAGATCGGCCAGCAACAAGATGAAATCCACCAACGTATGGATGCCGTACTGGTCCTGCAACGTGAAGTGACTCAACGAGCAACGATGGACCCGGATAAGGAGTGGCGGACAGAAAGGGACAAACTGCAAAAACGTCTTGCCGATGTCAAGGACAAATTGGAGCGTGCCACCCACGATCTGGTACAGCCACAGCAGATGACCCGCATCCTCGAACAGGTGTTGGCGCAGGATACCAACCTAAAGCTCCTAGAGATTACTTCGGTACCAGCCGTGCAAATTTTTGCCGACGACGAGTACAAAGACAAGGATGGCGACAAGAAGAAGAAAAAACCTGTCAACCCAGACGAAGTCGTCTACCAACATGGCACGGTCTTGCTGTTAGAAGGAGACTACATCAATCTGTTAAACTATCTTAAAAAACTTGAAAGCATGTCGCTGGTTCTCTATTGGGATCGGTTGGAATACATCGTCACCGATTATCCAAAAGCAACCATCCGCATTACCGTGCATACCATTAGTCGTCACCAAGAGTGGGTCGGTATCTGATTTATAGCAATGTCATCTTATTGGTTGTAGCGATCGCTGTGCGCTGCTGCACTGCTGCGGCGGCTGCGGTGATGGTGATCGACGACGTCGGTCGCACGGTGTCGTTGGCGAAGCCGAGCTGCCGTGTCATTAGTCTGGCCCCTGACATCACCGAGCTACTCTTTGCTGCTGGAGCCGGAGCTTGTATCGTTGGTAGCAGCGACTTTAGCGATTACCCAGTCGAAGCGCGGCAGATCACCCGTGTCGGCGGTTACGGTCGCATGGATATTGAAAAGGTGCTATCGCTCCAGCCCGACGTTGTCATTGCTTGGCACAGTGGCAGCAACCAGCGGCAATTGCGGCTATTAGATCAATTGGCCATTCCGGTCTACCAAGCCGAACCACGACAGTTGATCGATATCGCGACGACACTGCGTCGACTGGGTGTGTTAACCGGTACCGAAGCGGTGGCCGAACAAGCCGCTAACCAATTTGAACAGCAAATCATGAACCTACGACAACCATTTTCCGGTCTACCGGCTTTCTATCAGATTTGGCATCGTCCGGTGATAACGATCAATAGCACCCATCTGCTCAGCGATGTCATGGGCTATTGTGGCGCCACCAATGTCTTTGCTCATCTACCCAACCTGACACCAACCATCAGCCGCGAGGCGGTGCTAGCCGCTAACCCCAGCATAATCATTGCCAGTGGCCCTCAAGGAGAGGAGCGGCCGGCTTGGCTGGACGAGTGGCAGAAATGGCCCTGGCCTGCCGGTGGAATCGCCTTAGTTACCATTCCACCGGAGTGGATTCAACGCCACAACCCGCGCATTATCCAGGGGGCAGCGCGCCTCTGTCGAGCTGTAGCAAGAGCAACTCTCCCCTCACCCCCAACCCCCTCTCCCACAGGTGGAGAGGGGGAGCATGGGGTACGTCAGACTGAATAATACATCTCGTACTCAACCGGATGGGGAGTGTGCTCCATGCGATACACCTCTTCCATCTTGAGTTCAATCCAAGCATCAATTAGGTCATCGCTGAAGACATCGCCTTTCTTGAGGAAATCACGATTGGCATCCAGCGTCGCCAGTGCCTCGCGCAGAGAACCACACACGGTCGGTACCTGCTTCAGCTCTTCTGGCGGCAAATCATACAGGTTCTTGTCCATCGGGCTGCCCGGATCAATCCGATTCTCAATACCGTCTAAACCAGCCATCAGCAGGGCGGCGAACGCCAAGTAGGGATTGGCCGATGGATCTGGGAACCGAATCTCACAACGCTTGGCTTTGGGGTTGGTCGAAGCCGGGATGCGGATACTGGCAGAACGGTTGCGCGCCGAATGGGCCAACAAAACCGGCGCCTCAAAACCAGGGATCAGCCGCTTATAAGAGTTGGTCGAAGGATTGGTAAAGGCATTCAGAGCCCGTGCATGCTTCTTGATGCCCCCAATGAAATGCAGTGCCATTTGCGACAAATCGGCATACTGGTTACCGGCAAACAATGGCTTGCCGTCTTTCCAGATCGACATGTGGACGTGCATGCCAGAACCATTGTCACCAACCATTGGCTTGGGCATAAAAGTGACCGTCTTGCCGTACTGGTGAGCCACATTGTGCACAGCATATTTGTATTTTTGGATATTGTCGGCCATCAGCAACAGCCGATTAAACCGCATATCGATCTCGCATTGACCAGCAGTGGCTACTTCGTGGTGATGGAACTCAATCTCAATGCCCATTTCCTGCATGACGGTGGCCATCTCTGAACGCAAATCCTGCATAGAATCGACCGGCGGCACTGGGAAATAACCGCCCTTGACACCGGGGCGGTGGCCGGTATTGCCGTCCTTGTACTTACGGCCACTGTTCCAAGCACCCTCTTCGGCATCAATGGCGTAGAATACCTTGTTCATGCCCACTGCATAACGCACATCATCAAAGACAAAAAACTCCGCTTCCGGACCAACGTAGGTCGTGTCACCAACGCCGGTGAATTTGAGATATTCCTGGGCACGGCGGGCAACGGCACGCGGATCACGGGTGTAGGGAACACCGGTGAAAGGATCCACCACATCACAGATAAAAATAATGGTCGCTGCCTCGGTGAACGGGTCCATAAAAGCAGTGGCTGGATCTGGCATAAACACCATATCCGACTGATGAATGGCGCACCACCCAGCGATAGACGAGCCGTCAAAGCCAAATCCATGCTCGAACACCTCTTCGGTGAGCATCGTTACCGGCGCACTGATATGCTGCCACTTACCGCGAAAGTCGGTAAAACGAAAATCGACATATTTGACATCATTCTGCTGCAGCATTTCCATTGCCTTGCGAACATCTGCCTGATCAGCCATGGATCCTCCTCATGAAACGAATAGACCTACATTGATATAACAACCCAACCCCATGATAACGCACATCCTACAGTTGCACTACCCACGACGTGCAGAGCAGCTCAAAGCAAAAGCCGCACCAACCATTAATTAAATACATAATCTATTGTAATTTATCGAAAATCATCAGAAAGGCGCAAACAAACTGACGATACAACGAGCCCAACTGCCACTTCGTACAGCAAGAGCATAAGACAAAATGATTAAAAACTAGGCATCATCGCCGACAATAACGGCAGCGGTCATACTGAACCAGCTTTATGGGTGGTGATATGACGCCAGAAGAAGATTTTACCACAAGCTTGGCAGCGACGGACCCCAGAGAGAAAATAGACCACACCCATAGCAACAAAAAGCGGTACCAGGACACGGCCAGCAGCGATAAACGGGCCAAAGCGAACATCGTTACGGATAACCTCTCCCGGGTCATCCAACACCCCATACAACGTGATCGCCATGACAATCAGGGCGCCACCAATAACCAAGTGGGTATTTCTGATGAAGGGTCTGGTTCGGTGTTCCATAGGTGCGACACTCAATCCTTGCTACTGTTAAGACACCCGTGCATGTAAAATGAAAGCAATTTACATCCCAATTATCGGATCTCTTGCGGTACATTGCAAGCAGAAAAATTATGAAACAACAGAAACCTAAATTTTTCAATATATAACGTTCTGACCACGGTTAAATATGGCGGCACCGACTCTCCCAAACAGTAGACCGACCGGATTTTAGAGGCCCGCTCACAGGAAAAGATATTTGGTGACGAGGCCCAACAGGAAGCACCTTAAATGGGGGACGTTGTCATGGGTTTTTTCTGCCTCAGCTGGAAGCGGACTCCCGGCAGTAACGGTTCCAGGCAGTGGTCAGCATTTCCTGCCAATGGTGGGTAAATGGCGAGCCATCCAGCAATGAGGTGCAACCGATCCGCTCCCGCAAGTTGCTACGTAAATCGGCCAAACGCCGCTGGTCTGAGGCCAACGCCACCGCTTTGGTGACGTAATCATCCCCACTAGCCGCCACAGTCCACTCGGCGAGCCCAGCGGTGGTGAGCAGCGAGGCGCCGACGCGACTGGCATGCCGCACCCCCAATAACGTTATCACCGGCACCCCTTGCCACAAAGATTGCAGCGTCGTGATACCACCATTAAAGGGATGGGGATCAAGTTGAATATCAATGCGCTGA
>JADGCM010000004.1 GCA_015228995.1 Magnetococcales bacterium | reverse complement strand
TACTGCTCAGGCTGGTTGCCTAGTGTGAAAAACTCACAAACCGTGAAACTTCAGCAATATAATGTAGTAGGCTTAAACCATGGGACACGGGCTCCAATCGTTCCACGCCTGTTGATTTCTGCCGTAAATTGGTGTACTCGTAGGCTTGGTATTCGTTTGTGATCCATTTTACCTACCAGAAAGATTGCAAAGTATGTTAGGGATTCTGGATGCACCAATGTCGTTAGAAACTATTCTTTACTATGAGGAAATACGAAAGACGATTGATCCATGATCGACCATGACAAACTCAAAAAATCGCTCCAACACCTGGAGGTGCAATACGCCAACCACCAACAGGCGCAGCAGCGGCCTGAACTCACGGAGATTGACCGGGAGGCCATTGCGGAGTCGGTCATTCAGCGGTTCGAGACCTGTTACGATGCCTTGTGGAAGGATCTCAAGCGCTACCTAGTGGAAGTCATGGGGCTACCAGAGGTTCCCAACAGCCCAAAGCCTATCCTCCGACTAGCGGGGCAGAACGATCTGCTGTCCTCCCCGGTGGAACAATGGCTAAAGTACGCCGACAGCCGCATCGGTACCAGCCACGACTACAGTGGCGACAAGGCGGCCCAAGCGCTGGCGATCATGGGGGCGTTCATCACCGATGCCATCAACCTTTACCGCACCATGACGGGGACCCCATGGAAATGACCGACCTGGACATCACGCCAGAACAAAGGGAAACATTACAGGCGCTGTTGCGCCGTTTTCTACCCGGCGTAACGGTGTGGGCCTATGGCTCACGCGTAAAAAGAAGGGCTCGCCCCTACTCTGATCTGGATTTGGTAGTCTTTACCACGCCCACCCAAAGCCCCCTGGTCTCAGAACTCAAGGAGGCTCTAGACGAAAGTAGCCTTCCCTTCCCGGTGGATCTTCTGGTCTGGGACGATCTGCCCGCAAATTTCCATCGCAATATTGAGAAAAAGTACCATGTACTTTATTTCCAATAACAAGAGGCAATTGCAAAACCTAAAAAACACGGGCATTTTTTGCTCTTTTCGAGCAAATTTTAAAGACAACGGCGTAACATATGAACCAAGCCAAGGTTATGCCGTGCCTCCTGAAGCTGCTGCCTGATGATTTGGGCGTTGTCTTTTTCGCACCAAAAAACGGTCTCAGATACTGCTATCAGCCCCAGCCCGATCCAAAACATTGCTGACCGCATTTCGAACATCATGGATTGTTCCCCCTCACTAAACACTGCATGACCAGCGCATCCTCATGGCCAGCCGCACTGACATAATAGCCCCGGCGTACGCCAATGACGCTCAGGCCACATTTCTCATAAAGGCGCCGTGCTGCCCGGTTGGTAACGGCCACTTCGAGCAACCAGGTGGCGTCCTCACACTTGGCACTGTGCCGCATCACCAAGCGCAGTAACCGCTCCCCCCAACCACAACCTCTGAGTTCCGAAACAATCCCAATGTTCAATAGTGACCACTCGTTATCTACCAGAGCACGGCAAAAGACAAAACCAACGACACGATCATCGGGGGGCGCCAACAAAACACGATGCAACGACCGTTGACGCCATTCAGCGCGTAGTTCATCCTGAAACAGAGCGTACTGCCAGGGGTAGGCGGCTATGCGCTGCTCCAAGGCAACGATCTCCGGCAGGTGTACGAGCGTAACGGGAACAATCCAATAGGGAATTATGCGAGTTGCCACTACTTTAACAACATACCTTATGAGAAAGTACTATGATAGAATTATTTATTATTGTTGGTTTTCTTGCTGCATTACTATTCTGGATGATTCGCGTCAACCAGAACGATCTACGTGAAATTTATAAAGAACTTGAGTTGGATGATGATCGCGACGAGTGAAAAACACTTTTTAATCACCCTCGCTGGCATCCAATTCACCCATATCCTCGATTTCATGATCATGATGCCTCTTGGACCACTGCTCATGGCAGCGCTTGGGATTGGAACAGGTGAGTTTAGCCTACTAGTGGCCTCCTATAGCCTTAGCGCTGCTGCTGCTGGCTTGCTCTCTGCGATTTTTGTTGACCGTTTTGAGCGCAAAAAATTACTACTGACCACATTCTCCCTGTTTGGTGTCGCCACACTGGCCTGTGGCTTGGCCCCTGGTTATCTCACCTTGCTGGCTGCCCGAGGCCTCGCAGGAATATTTGGCGGCGCCATGGGGGCTTTGGTACAAACAATGGTCGGGGACGTCATTCCCTACCCACGCCGCGCCAAGGCCAGCAGCATAATATCCGCCGCCTTTTCCGTCTCGACGGTGGCCGGTGTGCCGCTGTCGTTGTGGCTGGCCAACCACCTTCAATGGCGTGCGCCGTTCATTTTTATTGCGATACTGACTTTGCTGTTGATGATTCCCGGTTTATTGGTGCTACCGCAGCTGCGTCAACACCTGAGTGATCGACCAGGGAGCCACCTATTTTCAGCGATGTTTGCGGTTTGTAAGGATGCCAACCACCTGCAAACGCTGTTTTATTCGTCACTCGTCATTTTTTCTGGCTTCACAGTCATCCCCTATATCACGCTCTATGCCGTCAATAATGTCGGGATCCACCAACAGGATATCCCAATCATTTACCTAATGGGGGGCGTGGCCACTCTGTTCTCGTCACGGCTGATCGGACACTGGGCGGACCGACTAGGAAAGGTTGAGGTCTATCGTTGGTTGGCTTTGGCGGCAACCCTGCCACTATTGCTGGCGACGCATATCGAAAACGCATCTCTGCCAATTTGGCTCGTCTGTACCACCTCGTTTTTTGTGCTGATCTCCGGCCGTATGATTCCAGCCATTACCATCATCACCTCCGCGGCACAGCCAGATTTACGGGGCACGTTTATGTCGCTCAACGCCACCGTTCAGTCCCTCTCTATGGGGTTAGCGACTCTACTAACGGGATGGATCATCACACAAAACGCAGACGGCCGCATCGTCGGCTACCCTGAAGTCGGCTACATAGCCATCGCTTCAAACATGCTCGCCATCTGGTTTGTCTCGCGCATCGTGATCCGAAAATAGCCGGTAGTGATTGCGGCCGTGCCGTTTCACTTGGTACATGGCTTGGTCAGCCCGCTGCGTCAACGCCTCCTTGGTGCTGCCATGGTCCGGATAGAGGCTGATGCCGATGCTCAGACCAATGGCACAGGGCGTACCGGCAATCACAAATGGCTCCTGAATAACCTGCAACATTTTGGTTACCACAGCTATGGCCCCCTTGACATGATCGATGGCGGGCAAAATCAGGGTAAATTCATCGCCTCCCATCCGGGCCAAGGTGTCAGAATCACGCAGGCAACGCCGCAGTCGCAGCACGACTGCTCTCAAAAGCTGGTCGCCCGCATCGTGTCCCAAGGTATCGTTTACGGCCTTAAAATGGTCAAGATCAAGAAAAACAACCGCCACAGCGTGCTGGCGACGCTGGGCATGTTTCAATTCTTGGTCGAGCAATTCTAGAAATAGCCGCCGGTTAGGCAGACCGGTCAGTGGATCGTGATGGGCCAAATGGTTGATTTGCTCCTCAACTCGGCCCCGCTCGATCAGGCTCGCCAAGGTATTGGCAATCGTGGTAAAAAAGGCCTCCTCCTCGGCGTTGGCCTGATGGCCATCATCAACATATAAATTCAGCACACCCACCAACTGCTGTCTAGCCATGATGGGGATACAATAATGACCATGGGGATGAATACCATCGTAGCGGATCACATGGTCTGCATCGAGATGGGGGGCAAATAGAATGGTACGCCGTTGCGCCGCCAAACCACATAGACAGTGGCCAAGAGGGACGCGACGACAGGCCTGCAACAGGTGCGAATGCAACCCCTGCTGCACCACCATCTCCAGTTCTCCGTCTGGTGCTGCCAAAAAGATCGAGCCTTTGTGCTGTACCGCCAACCAGGGCACTGTCAAAACAATATTAAGAGCTACTTCCAATTTGCTCGATAACGGCAACGATTCCAACCCCACTTCCAGCAAAGCGCTGATGGCGATGCGATTGACATAAGCACGCATGTTATGCGACTCGTGGTTACTCGCATCTGTCTTGCTGCGGATCGCCGCCGTGTAATAACGATGGTTATCGTGGTGCCAAAACCAGAGGTTCATCTCTACATTGAGTAGCTGGCCATCTGACCGCCTGACGCACTCCTCAACACGCCACGGCTGGCAGTTAGCTGTGACAGTCGTTACCGTTGGCAACCGCAAACGGCTGGACCAATCCATGCCCCCAGTCCCTGGATCTAACAGAGAGGCCACCGACCGACCGACAACTTCCTCTTCAGTGTAACCGAACAGATGCAGCCCCTGCGGACTCCAAAAATGAATCCGACCCTGTTCATCGAACGCCACAACCGTCTCTTGGAGTGCTTGGGTGATACAACGCAGCACAACCCGACTATGGTCAAACATCATCAACCCCCGTCACACCCTAAACACGATCCGGCTTAATGTTCAATATACTGCCAGACTGCCGCATAAAATCGATCAGATGGTGACAGTCGCGTCCTAATTTATTCAGCAGCATTCGCGCCTGATCCGGTTGCCCGTGGCGCACAAAAGCGACAATACTAGCGGCAGTAGCGTGCTGATTGCGGTGCAGAACGTCTACCTGTTCCAACAGAGCGGCATGGCAGCCGAACCGTACTGGATCATCCATCACCCCATCGATACGCTTGCCAGTCGGACAGGAGGTGTGCAACAAAATTTTATCAATAGCTGTATCGAAGGGGGCGCTGATAAAACGTTGGATACGTGTCTCCCACATCTCAATATTGGCAATAGCCTGGGCAAGGGAGATCTCTTCTGGAATGGCTAATGTAAAGGGCTGTGCGATGTTGTCCGTTTGACGAATTTCCTTGAAGGTAGCCTCTATACACTGAACCAACTGATGACTGAGTTCGCGAATAGCCACCATTCGCTGTTGGGTGCTCTGCTCCAACAACTGCTGCTCACCATGAGACAGGCTGCGGCTGCGCAGAGCAGTCGCCACAGAGGCCTCAACCGCTACCGTGGCGTGGAAATCCTTGTGCAGCTGTTCCATATCGCGCACGATCGACAGGTGACGCCAGGGCCAGAGCGTGCCATCCGGACAATAAAAGGCCTGCCCCAACTCGCAACGGCGAAAATTACCCACTGTTTCAACGCGATCCCATGCCGCCGCCCCGCGCCGCATCAAAGTGACGAGAAAAGTCTCCAGATCCGCCACCCAACGCTGATGCGCCTGCACAAATCGGGTTAGTTGATCCGGTAACGGTGCGGTCATACCGCGAATCGTGTTGATCAACCAAGTTAAATCTACCAAGGCTTGGTGTCGAGCCGACTGCAAACCAGACTGGTTTTGATTGCGTTGGTGTAAGATCAGTTGTCGCAGCGAACGACAACAGTCCTGGTGCCGAGCAGCTAACTCGACCGAACGATCTGCGGTACTCGGCCAACGATGCCACGGTATACTAGCCGGAAAACGAATCAGGTTGTTATCGTCCACCAACATCAGGATGTGACGACTCGCCCCTCCTTCATGGACAGTATCGTTTAACAACTTCTTTAGGATATCGTACCAACGTAACAGTGTCTCCGGTTGATCAAGCCGACGAACGAACATCTCTGGACCAGGAAAGGTCGGTACCATGAAGCGAATACGGGCAGTCTCCTCCACGACAGCAGCAAACAGGCCCATTTTATGCCATGGATCATCGTCTACACGCATTGGCTCACCGATTCATCAACCAGACCATGGAAACTCACCCCTCACCCTACTTGCAGAGTATACCCTAAAAAGTCATTCATTAAACCTGTTGTCGTCACAAGGAGGTTATCATCAGGGACTACGGTAACGGTGGGGTGGCTGCTGTCGTCATGCCTCAACCAAGTCATTTGTCTCTTGGCATAACGGCGACTCTGCCGCTTGGCCTCAACAACGGCTTCCTCCAAGGAACACTCCCCATCCAGATGGCGCAACAGCTGTCGGTAACCCACCGCTTTCATGGCTGACATCTGTCTGGAATAGTGACGCTGCCACAGCTGCGTCACCTCCGCCAACAACCCATCCAGTATCATTTGATCGAAACGGGCCTCAATACGTTGGTAAAGTAAATCCCGATTGACTTCAAGTTTGATGCGCAGCAGTGGCTGCACACGCGGCGGCTGGCTCATCTCCGTCTGCTGGTGATGCCAGTAAGAAAGGGAATGGCCGGTGGCCTGATAGACTGCCAAACCACGTACGATACGCTGCCGGTCGGTAGGCATTACCCTTGCTGCCCACTGGGGATCGATATCGGCTAACAGGCGGTGCATCTCTGGCCAACCGACCACCTCACCCTGCTGACTCAACCGTTCCGACAGGGTATGATCGGGTAGCGATGGAATCGGCGCCAACCCCCGCTCCAGGACACGCAGATAAAGGCCGCTGCCCCCCACAAACAGCGGCACCCTGCCCCGCTGACGACAATTTCGGATCACCTCCAAGGCCACGCGGCGATAATCACCCACAGAAAAGAGCTGATCTGGATCGACAACGTCAAATAGGTGATGCGGTACCAATGCCCGCTCCGCTAACGTCGGCTTGGCGGTACCAATGTCGAGGCCACGATAAACCTGCATGGCATCGGCATTGACAATCTCTAGAGGAAACCGAGTCGCCAGCTCCAACGCCAAAGCCGACTTACCGGAAGCAGTTGGACCCATCAGAAAAATGGCCGGCCCAACAGCAACATCAGATATAGCGATTGATGTGGTATCCACCTGAACGATCCCCCGGAGGTCCGCGCGAATCGACGCCCAACCAGCTTTTTATCACAACCGATCTACGTTTACGGGCATTACGCACATTGCGCCGCACCAAAGCCATCGAAATAGCCCCATCGACACGAGGGACATGACGTTGCTCTAACTCCTCGCCGTCGGCAGTGGCCAGGGCATGCACCACTCGGTGTAAATCGGCCTGCTCCCGCAACACATCTGAAATACCGAAAACAGCCACACTCTGCAACGGATTGATCATGGTACACCTCCAACTATTCGCCCCCCTGTCTTGTTTATCGGCATGAGCACAATAAACGATCAGCATTTTTATAATTGGGACAGGTGGCAACGATAGCCGATGAGCTTGTGAACTAATTTAGCGGCAAGAAAATCACTAGCTGGTTGTCCGGCTATGGGCGATAGCTCGGTGATGTCACAACCAATAACGTTACGCTGAGAAAAAACAGCGCGTAGTAGGTGCAATACCGTGTCATAGTCCAATCCTCCTGGCTCTGGAGTACCAACGGCTGGCATTACAGACGGGTCGAGGCCATCTAAATCGATGGTGATGTAAACGGACGGCAGCAATTGATCGACAACTTGATCGACCCAATCATAACGACCTCGCTTCGATGCCAACACGATATCGCGAGCCCAAAAAAAGCTGTTACCCAGCTGCTGTTCACGGATAAATTGCCACTCTTCGTTACTGAGCGAACGGATCCCCACCCGGACGCTCGGAATAGCCAAATCAAAAATCCGTCGCATGACACAAGCGTGTGACCAAGGAGTACCTTGATAACCAGCGCGTAGGTCGGCGTGGGCATCGATCTGCAACAGCGAAAAAGGTTGCGCCAAAAGCCTCTGTTGGGCCCGCACCAGACCAACACTCACCGAATGTTCACCGCCAAGAGCGATCAACCACCCTCCCTGCTGACCACACCATTGAGCCTGATCACAAATGGCCTGGATCATGGCCTCCGGGGAGGAGAGTTCGACGGCCATCGCTGGCAGGGTATGTAAGGCAACAGCAGACAGGTCCTGCAACAATTCGTCGTCAAACCACTCCATCTGCATAGAGGCCGCCAAAATAGCGTCTGGCCCCTGGGCAGCACCCGCCCTATAAGAAAGCGTCGCTCCGTAAGGGATCGGGAGAATGGCTACCTGAGACTGTGGTAACGGCACCGATTCAGTGGCAGCAAAGGTCACTTGAATGACTGCACCAAAGAGCCCACCACCAACCCCCAACCATCTACCAATACAAATAAAATCAGTTTAATTGGCATAGAAATGACCAACGGCGGTAGCATCATCATACCCATCGACATGACCAAACTCGCCACCACCATGTCGACAATAAGGAAAGGTAGGTAAATCAGGAAGCCAATTTGGAAAGCTGTTTTAAGTTCGGAAATCATGAAGGCGGGAATCAATAGCCGCGTCGGCACATCGTCTGGCTTTTGTGCCTTCTGCACTCCAGAGATACGGATGAATAGTGCCAAATCGCTTTCACGGGTCTGTCTCAGCATGAAGCCACGCAGAGGAACGATCGCCCGATCCAAAGCTTGGCTCTCACTCACCTGTTTATCTAAATAGGGCTTAATCGACGCCGCATAAATCTGGTCAAACACCGGCCCCATCACAAAAAAAGTGGTAAAGAGAGCAAGAGACACAATTACTTGATTAGGCGGCTGCCCTTGCAAACCAATAGCTTGGCGTACGAACGAGAGTACCACCACAATGCGGGTAAACGACGTCAACATGATCAGAAGTGCTGGCGCTAACGACAATAGCGTCATAAGCGCCAAAATCTGCAGGGCAACGCCCATTTGCTCTGAATTGCCAGACAATAGCGGCAACGACAACCCCGATGATTTCGCCGCCGCGGCTTCCGCTGACCATCCTGGCAACGGCAGAGCCAAAGAAATCAAGAGCAGTAAGGGTAAAGCAATAAGAAAAGTTCTGTACTTGTTAATCGTCACTGAGCAAGGTCCCTCAATACTGAGTAGGTTCCTTGCGACAAGAGTCGTATTCTGTGATTTCAGTCAATAAGGATACCTGCTCACGGGTGACACCAACCAACCAGCAACGATTGCCAATTTGAATCAGCCGTACCCCCACACCAGGAGCAAAATTACGTCCCCCCAGGAGCTGTATCGGAACCGTATCCGCCTTACCAGGATAGATGTTCCAGCGCTTACCGACACGCACAGCAACTGCCGTCGCAATGAGAAAAAGCAATAGAAAACCGACCACCCGCACCAATGACGACGTCATATCGGTGGAAAGATCCGTCGCAACTATAGCAGAATCATCCGACGAAGCAATAGCTGAAACAACAATCCCAGCAAATGAAACTGGCAGATGCACCGCCTTTACCGCTTAACGCAAACTTTCCAGTCTTTCCGACAGGGAGACAATGTCCGTGATCCGGATCCCCAGTTTCTCCTTGATCATAACAACTTCCCCGTAAGCCAATAAACGGTCGTTGACGTAGATCTCCAGGGGTTCATCGGCCTCTTTTTCTAGTTCAATTAAAGAGCCTTTATTTAATTTTAGCAGATCGCGGATCTGCATCCGCACACTACCCAAACGCACCGAGACATCTAGGGGGACATCCATGAGCAGATCAAGGTTCTTCGGCAATGCCGCCATACTATCGGCTTCATCGTCATCCCTACTTTGCAAATTACGCAATCGCGCTTTCCTGTCCTCCCCAAAGCGATTGGGAACATCCAGTTCGTTGTCCTCATCCTCATCCTGAAAATCTTCGTTCATCATGACAACTCCTGCTCACTATTTACCATCATTCCGACAATCTTACTCACAGAATCAGACATATTCATCAGGCATCTTCGTCGGAAATTACCTGCGTCACCCGCACAGCCCTTTTACCATTGACAACACCCGCTACCCCCTTGAATTTGGTCAACCCAGAAACCTCAATCGGCATCTCATCGGATAAATCGTTGGTCAGCATGATCACATCACCTGGCTTCAGCTCAAACATCTCCCGCACCGTCATTGAGGTACGAGAGGCAACGGGAACAACCTTGAGGGAAACCATCGCTAGTTGATAAACCAATGCATTACGCCAAGCAGAAATCCCCTCTACCGCTTCTTTTTGTTGGAAGCCAACCTTTAACTGTTGCTTAAACAGCTCAAGAATGACCGCTGGGAAACAGATGGTCAGCGATCCCTCCGCTTCCCCAATTTCAACAGCAAAAGTGATCAGAAATACTGTTTCGTCTAACGGCATAACAGCGGCAAATTGGGGTTGGTTTTCCCAACGAGCGAGGATCAGACGAAACGCCGCATCCAGCTTACGCCACGACATTTCGATCTGCTCCCGCGTCACATCCATGATGCGGTCAATCACCTTCATCTCGAATGTGGAAAAATTACGATAGGGCCGCTCCGACTCACCGCTACCGCCAAAAAAACCCTCCAGGATGTGATACATCACATCCCCATCGATAGAAATCAACGCCATCGACTGTGATGGCTCAACGCGGAGAATATTGATAAAAATAGGCGTTTCAAGTACGTGAAGAAAGCGGCCAAAAACCTGGTTGATCGTTGCCTTAGGTTGGACCCGCACCTCACGCCCCACCTTTTGGCTCAACTTAAAAGAAAGCTGGGAAGCAAGGTGCTCATTAATGAGATCCAAACCCGGCAAGGCACCGACACGAATAGCGGTCTTCTGTCCAAAAACATAAGCAGTAACTTTTTTCTCCTGCTGCAAGGACGACGCCGGAAGGTCTTCTTCAATATCATCTACATCAATAGAGCCATCTTCCAGCCCCTTGATCATGGCATCGATCTCTTCCGAGGATAAAATTTGAGACATAATGTGTCGCCCCCAAGAAACCGTCAAAGACTGTCAAAATAACCGCCAAAATAACCGTTACACTGACTTCTTCATGCTGATTTTTAGTTGATTTTTTTGTTGATCTTTACTGAATAACAAATTCAGTAAAGTAAACACGGGTGACACTACCGTTAATTAGTTGAGCGTTAATTCTTGACAACAACTCATCCCGTAAACGGAATTTACCCTCCGGTGCCTGTAAATCCTGGGTTGTCTTGGAAGCCATCAGGCTCAAAACAATGTCACGGATTTGAGCTTGACGCCGCTCCACCTCGGCCTTCATCTCGGCATTACCCATTTCCAGTTGGACAGTCACTTTGAGGTAACGGTTACCGCGTGGTTCGTTCAAGTTGACCAAAAAGGGTTCCAACTTATACATTTCCCCTACTAACTCAGCTGGATCCTTGGGTGTCGGTGCCGCCTGAGGCTCTTTTTTGGCGGTCTCCTCCGCATGCTTGGTGGCCAGTTTTTGACCAATGAAATAGCCCCCTGCCAAACCGATTAGCAGCGCTGGGACCACCAGGATAATGATGCGTACGATACCGCCGCCCCCGCCGCCTCCGCCACTTACCTCTTGTCCTGCTTCTTCCGCCATGGCATTCGTCCTTTACAACCCAAAAAACACCGACCAACTATCTTGACAACACAAGCCAGTCAACGGCTCGTTAAGCAAAAACCTACTACCACCGTCACAATACTAGGCGGTAGCAGGGATCACTCGATAACATTGTGTTTGGAGTTATGCAATTATTCGGCCGGAATTACGGACACAGCTAAGGGGCGGTAGTTACATCCATGGGCTTGATGAGGCGTTGTTCACCCATTAGCCATGAACCTGGGGCAACGCCCCAGGTTCAGAACATCAAAATACTAACGTTTCAGTGACATTAATTCTTCTAACATACCATCGGTGACGCTGACGATACGCGAGTTGGCCTGGAAGGCCCGTTGCATAGCAATCATGTTGACAAATTCACCAGACATGTCAACATTTGACTGTTCCAACACAAAACTGCGGACCCCTCCCAAGCGACCTGTCTGGGCAATACCGCCAATGTCGTCACCAGAAGCGCTGGTAGCTCGATACAAACTAGCGCCAACTTGGTCCAGCCCTTGTTCGTCGGAAAAATCAGCTACAGAAATCTGGTAGAGCGGAATAGTCTGCCCATTGCTGTACGAACCATACAACTTACCATCCTGATTGACAGAAATGTCTTCGAGAGTCCCGACACCATAGCCATCCTGGAACTGTGGCAAAGCCTGATAATCACCCACCGATTGAATGACACCATCACGGCCACTACCACCGACGGGCTTCATATCCTTACCATCAACTTTTGGTGTGTAGGATGGATTACCGAAATTAAACTTAATTTTTTGACCACCGTCCGGTGTAGCCGGATTGCCCCCATCTGTCATAAAGTTAAACGTAAACGCAATATCACTGCTGTAGGAAGGCGAATTTGTGATCCTAGATGTCTTGTCTTTACCAAGTACATCCACCAGAGAACCGCTGTCATCAAATACAAGGTAGCCAGCGTCTCGAATCATCAATTTACCAGTTCCAATTGATAAATCGCTAGGAGGAGTACTAAAGTTATCTTCACTTGTACCTATACTCTTTGGATCGATCTCACTTTCGTTGACAATAACGCTGAACTTCCACCTATTTTTATCCTCATCAGTATTGCCTGATCGTTCAAAATGCACCTCAACGTTGTGACTCCCACCCTGGGAATCATAAACACGTATGGTCGATGTGTGGCCTTTATCATAATTCAACTGAGCACTAGTCGCGTCATAAGCAACACTCGAATCGAGGTTGGCTGCAATCCTTGCCATACCAGTTGGATTTCCAAGATGAATTGTAATATTATCTCCAGCTTGTGTTTTGGCAAGATTGACATCGGTTACGCCCTTTGGACTTGGATTAACACGATTGCCATCTTTGTCTAATAACCATCCTTGCACAATCATACTGGAATTATTGACAAGATAACCATTCTTGTCTTTTTGAAAACTACCTGCACGCGAATAGTATATTTTCTCATCTTGCTTACTAGATGCTGCAACGGTAACCTTCCCAGGTTGTAAACCAGCATCACGAACGATAAAATAACCCCTGCCGTCAATGGCCATATCGGTAACACGCGCTGTGGTGTTGAGCGAGCCTTGCTGGAAGCTCTGATCCACGGATGAAAGCCCGACACCAGTACCCACCTGGGTCGATGATCCGCTACCACTGACACCAATAGTCTGTACCAACATATCTTCAAAGGTAGACCGGCTGGTCTTAAAACCAGTCGTTTGGGCGTTAGCCAAGTTGTTACCGATAACGGTCATGGCATCACCATATTTGTTCAAGGCGCTCGTGCCAGCCAGCATAGCCTGAATAATAGACATGTTCGCTCCCCCTCATTGATATGAAGTCTAAAAAATGAGAAAACGGTCTCCTCTGAACGATGGAGTAACTACAAATTAGCCATTTCAACTCGCAGTATCTGATCCAATGCCACATTGTGGCCGTTCATGGCGAGAACAACCTGGTTTTTACTATCTTTCGACACCCCGGTCACAATGCCCGACTCTAGGTGGGTAATAGTTACCGGATTATCGACACTGGCACCGTCTGGTGTCACAGAAAAGCTGTATAGTCCATCCGGCAAAGCCACTGCGACCTGATTGTCACCGGCGCGGTAAGATTGGGATTCGATCTCTTTCACCACCCCACCCCGACTATCGAAAATAGTCAAATGCGCCGAGGCATCGTCGGAAAGGTTGAAATTAATCGTACCTTGGCCATTAATAGCCAGCATTTGCCGACCCGGGACCACCACTTGGCGCCCGATGTAGGAGACCGCCTGATTGATCTGACCCAACGCACCAGCACCACCACCTGTTTGGATGGCCAGCAACTTTTCCAACACCTCCCCAATGTGCTGCTGCTCCTGCAACGAATTCATTTGGGCCAGTTGGTTGGTAAATTCTGAATTCTGCACCGGCTCAAGTGGGTCTTGATACTGGAGCTGAGCCGTCAGCATCCGCAAAAAGTCGTTACGCAGACTATCGGCGCTGTTAGAACTTGAGGCACTGTTGGCAGCATTGGGATCGTACAGGGGTATGGAACTGATAGAGCCCCTGGACAAATTGGCGATGTCACTACTGGTGGTCATGGCTACTCTTCCTCTACTGTGCTACGATTATTTCCGCCTGATTCGGTCACCACAAGATCCAGGTTCAGATCCCGTGTGCCGTCGGCAGTTTATTATAAATCTTTAGCCTTTATTTTAACAAGCGCCATGCCATGCGGAGATGCGCTAACCTTATTAGTTAAACTTTTGATTTATTTCATATCAATAAAAACATCCCCGAATAAAGTAGTTGAGGATAGTTGATAACAGACCCTGTTGAGGTAATTTTTTCCTATTGGCCGGGTGGTAAATTTAAGCAATGGGCAAGAATCGACCGCATCGTCTCGAACTGATCGATGGTGTCGTCATTAATATCGATACCATAGTGTTGCTCTAAGGCCAACATCACCCGCAAGTGGCCAAAGCTGTCCCATTTTGGGTGCGTTCCGAGCCCACTGTCATCGGACAAGCTCTGTGGCGCGCAGCCCAGCGCCTCGGCGATTAACACATACAGATCGGAATGTGACATGATGGGTACTCCTTCATACATGGTAGAATTACCGCTACAGGGTCGTCTAGTTTGGTTGATCGGCGGCGGTAAAATTGCCAGCCGCAAATTGGAAGGTCTGCTACCCTGTGGTGCTCAAATCGTCATTATTGCACCTGTAATTGATGACAATATCGCCAAACTGGCCGCCACCGGACAAATTCAGCACCACTCACAGCGATTCGACGTCACCTTATTGGAGCGCTCCCCTCCCCCATGGCTGGTATTCGCAGCTACCGACGATGCTGATCTGAATCGCGCGATTGCCCAACACTGCACCGCACAGCGGATATGGTGCAACTCGGCTGATGATCCAGAAGTGAGTAGCTTTCGCGTTGCGGCCATGGTACGACGCGGGCCAGTCACTGTGGCAGTGGCCAGCGGCGGTCTCAGTCCGGCACTGTCGCGCCTGCTCAAAGAACGCATTGAGGCTTGGTTAGAGGTCGGTTGGCAGTCGTTGGCCCTCGTTTTTGGATCAATGCGGGCACAGGTACGGCAACAAATTACCGATCAACCCCTACGGCAACGATTTTGGCGCCACATCGCCCAACAAGCTGCGGCAGAGCAGCGCTACCACTATCAGGACAATCAGCAATGGTTCAATCAACACCTAGCACAATTTCTGAGGTCGTTGTCGAACGACTGATCATTGGCGGCCTGGGACTGGCTTGGCATGACGGACGGACGATACTGATTCCGTACGCCGCCCCTGGTGATCGACTCTTAGTCGAGATCAAGGCGGAGAAACGGCGTGGTGTCCATCATGGCCGCATCGACACCATCGTCACCGCCGGTCCAGATCGCATTGAGCCAGTATGCCCCCTTTATGGCCGTTGCGGCGGCTGCCAACTGCAACATTTGAGTCAAGAGGCGGCGTTATCCGTCAAACGCTCCTTTGTCATCGATGCGTTGCGGCGTCTGGCCCGCGTTGCCGCCGTCGATGCCGAAAATTGTGTCTGGCCAACCCAACCCGTCCAGCCAGTAGTTGGCTACCGTCAACGTGCTCAGCTCCATATCTATCAACACGGGCACAAAACGGCTGTTGGCTTCCACGCCCCTAACAGCCATCGGGTGATCGATACCAACCATTGTGCCATCCTCTGCCCCCAATTGAACCAACTCCTGCCACCGATACACCAGGCCATCGCCGACCTCGACCGGCCATTACGGCTTTCCCACATCGATCTCGCCTGCGGCGAATCCGGTCTATTATTGGCTCTCCATGGCCGTGCTCCTCTGACGCCCCCGGCGTTACAACCATTCGTCACTGGAGATAACTGCCTCTACCGAGTCAATGGTGTCGAGCTGTCTTTCCGAGCCGGCAACTTTACCCAAGCCAATTTTGTTGGCAATCAACACTTGGTAGCAAAAGTGTTGGAACAAGCGGGCAGCGGCCACCAAGCGCTTGATCTATTCTGTGGTATCGGCAATTTTACCCTACCGCTACGCCAACAATTCGATCGCGTCACCGGCTGGGATCTCTGCCCAAGCAGCATTGATCTGGCCCGACAGAACATCGTCAACAACGGCCTATCCGATATCGCCATTGGCCACGCCGACCTATTCAGCCCAGCCGGAGTCACTCAACTGGCCCTAGATGAGAGCGCCCTGAGTAAAACAGATTGTGTGGTGTTGGATCCCCCACGTGAGGGAGCGGCGCTGATCAGCCAGAGGCTGGCCAGCCCCAATCGTATCAAGCGAGTCGTTTACGTCTCCTGCAACCCAGCTACCTTTGCCCGCGACACCGCCGTTCTGGTGGCTGGCGGTTGGCGGTTGCACAGCGTCCACCCCATTGATATGTTCCCCCTGACCCACCATATCGAGTTGGTAGCGTTATTCGTTAGGTCATGAGACATGCGCTCGGTACTGCGCCGCGGTCATCAATAGCTCGATAGCAGCCGGGTCGTCTGGCCGGATACGGATCATCCAACCGCCATCATAGGGATCTTCATTAACCAGCTGCGGCGCATCGTTAAGAGCGTTATTGACGGCCGTTACCGTACCGGAAATCGGCGCGTATAGATCGGATACTGACTTAACCGATTCAACCGTGCCAAAACTCTGCTGCGCCTGCAACCGCGCCGCTAACGCTGGCAGTTCGACAAAAACGATATCGCCCAATTGATCGGCGGCAAAACGGGTGATGCCGATCACAGCCTCGGTACCGTCGATCCGGCACCACTCATGTTCACGGGTATATCTGAGTTGTTCAGGTATATTCATCGAGAGAACTCCATCTTAAGGAAGCGAGAAAGGGAAAAGAGGGCGCCGACCAACCCCAGCAACGTACCCATCGTCAGCAATAACAATAATTTTGATAAAGGTAAAAAATGAATTGGCAACGTCAAACCGAAAGCTGTTTCCAGCCGAACGGCCTCCTGTAAGGCACCGAAATAGAGTAGCGTCGTCAGAATGATCGCCAATAAAGCCCCCGTCACCCCCTGGATCACCCCTTCGTAAATAAAAGGGGCCCTGATGAAACTGCGGGTAGCGCCCATAAGAAGCATGACATTGATTTCATCCTGCCTGGCGATAATGGTCAGTTTGATGGTGTTGGCAATAATCAAGCCGACCACCGACAATAAAATGACCGTCAATACCAAACCAGCCTGACGAAAAACGTGGAGGATGGCATCCAACCGCTGCGCCCACTGACGGTCATGGGTGACACCATCGACGTTGGGCCAAGTAGCCATGTCATGGGCAAGCGTATTTAACTCGGTGCTAAGCTCCCGCGTCAAGCGAAACTCAAAGGTATAAGGGAGTGGGCTACCGTCTAGGTCGTTGAGCAAGGCTGCTTCACTACCAACCATCCCTTTCAAACGGGACATAGCCATGTCTGGATCGACCGTGACGATGGTTTTGGCGTCGATTTGTGGCTGCCGAGCAAGACGGTCACGTAAATGGGTGATCTGCTGTGGTGAAATATCGCGTTTAACAAAGACGATCATGCGGTTATCTCCCTGCCAATTGACCAACATTGCCTCGGCATTGGTGAGCAATAGAGAAAAGATACCGTGAATGGTCAATGCCATGCTGATGACAATCAGAACGGCCCAGTAAGATGAGACCCGAGCCCGTAAATGGCGCCACGCCTGCCGCATGGCTCGGTAATGGAATTTATAAGAGAGCCAAGAAACGGACATTAGCCCCCCAAACAACCATCGGTTATGGTGAAATGGGGGTGGTCGGTCTCTGCCATCAGTTCTAGATCGTGGGTCACAATCAGGATGGTGCTCCCCTGGCGATGCAAGGCATCAAACAAGGCAAAAATGTGTCGCCCCATCGCCCGATCAAGGTTGCCAGTCGGCTCATCAGCGATGATCAAGTCGGGCTGATTGATGATGGCGCGGGCAATGGCCGCACGCTGCTGCTCTCCCCCAGAAAGGGTCATGGGATTCTGCTCCATCTGTTCGCTCAGCCCTACATACTCCAGCACCTGCTTAACTCGGGAGCGGATTTTGCCAGACGGATAATTGCACACCTCCAGTGCCAAAGCGACGTTATCGTAAACACTCCGATCATACAACAATTTATAATCCTGAAAGACGATACCAATTTTTCGTCGTAAAAAAGGCAGCTGTTTGTATGATAATTGCTTGACGTTGTAATCGGAAACGAGGACATCCCCTTTTGTTGGCACAACGGCACGGTAAATGAGACGCAAAATGGAGCTTTTGCCAGCACCGGAATGGCCTGTTATGAAGTAAAAGGCCCCTTGTGGAATGTCAAAAGAGACGTTACGCAGTGCCTCGTGGCCTGTTGGATAACGTAGGGTGACATTATGAAATTGGATCATGAGGTCGTGCCTCGATTTTGACTGTTATGCAGGAGTTTTTATCAATTTTGCTCGTTTACCGCCACCAGTCTACCACCATTTATTTATTAAAACCAGTTATCACTGTCATCGTGCGGGGTGAGTCGTGATTGTTCAATGTAAAAATTGTGCGAGTCGATTTGATGTTGCCGAATCTTTGTTGGGGACATCGGGACGTAAACTGAAGTGTTCGCGCTGCAAACAGGTATTTTTTCAGCCTGGCATTACTTCTGCCACACCCGAACCAGAGGTAGAGCCTGATATTGATCTGGACATGGAGCCAGAATCAATACCTGAACCTGAACCAGAAATGGGAGCGGAATCAGAGCCGGCAGTAGATGACTATGATTTCAGTGCTTTGGAAGAAGAAAATGTTGATCTTGATGCTGAAGTTATGGAATCAAAATCAGTTAATGAAGAATCAAAAGACGAAACAGAGGACGAATCAGATGATTTTTCTCTTGATTCTTTATTAGCCGGGACGGAAGAACAGTCTGTTGATTTTATGATAGAGGCCAAAGAAGAGGACTCCCCATCGGCAGAACCAGAGCCAGAGGCAGATCTGTCCTTTGACGATATTTCGCTCGATGATTTTGATCCTAACGAACTGACAGGTTTGCAGGAAGAGGAGAATGACCTTTTAGCTGGTTCCGGTAGCCCTGTCACAGAGGAAGAGGATCCCTTAGCTGGTTTGGCCATGGAAGAGCCAGACGTAGAACCAAAACCTAACAACGCAACCGATTTTTTCTCTGACCACGATGACAATGGAGCTAAAAATTTTATGGCTGCTTTACCAGAACCAATTAGCAACGACGATGGTGAACCACAACAGTCTGGTCGGTCGATCACGTCAATCGTTGAAAAAGGTTTATGGGGGTTGGCGGCGGTATCGGTTGTTGCCATAGCCGCTCTGTGGGCTACCACTCAGAAGGAGTGGGTTGAATATAAGCTGTACGACATGCAGAACCCTATTCGACTGGAGTCTGTTTCTAGCCGTTGGCGGGCTTCCCTTTCTGGGGGTAAAATTTTGGTCGTCGAGGGAAAAATCAGCAATACAACCCAAACCTCCCACAATCCGCGGGTGGTTCGCGTCTCGCTGTTAGATCGCAATCAGCAATCTCTGCAAGATAATAGTTCCATTCCGGATCGAATTTTGTCCGACCAGGATTTGTCCAGTAGCGAAAATGGCTTGAAGGCGATGGTGGCCTTGCAGCGCAATCCGCAGCGGATGGAGGTTAAAAAACTCAATGCCGGCCGCGTTGCTCCGTTTCAGGTGGTTTTTATCAATCCGCCGCAGAATGCCTATACTTACCGAATTGATTTGGAAGAGATTAGTCCGACGATCAAACCAGCAATGTAACCTGCACTAAAGCCATTATCGATATTGACGACACTGACGTTGGCAACACAGCTGTTGAGCATTCCCAATAAGGCGCTCATACCTTTTAGGGAAGCTCCATAGCCTGTTGATGTGGGTACGGCAATGACCGGTTTATTGACCAACCCTCCCACTACTGAAGGTAGAGCGCCTTCCATGCCTGCCACAACGATAAATACAGAAGCACGATAGAGCAGATCGGTTGCCAATAGTCGATGTAGTCCAGCTACACCGGCGTCATAGTGGGTTTCGACGTCCGCACCTAATAGCTCAGCTGTTAAAGCCGCCTCTTCAGCGACCGGAATATCGCTGGTACCAGCACAAATCACCGCCACCAAACCACTCTTGGAGTCGGAAGGGGGGGGATCGGTAGACGGTCTAAGTGGCTTGTAGAATAGACAACGCTCGCGTGCCTGTAACGTCGGGAATTGTTGTTGCAATCGCCGCCGTCGTGACGCTGAAACGCGGGTGATCAGCAAACTATCGCTTTGAGCGTGTGGACGACCCAAAATGGTTTCAACAATCTGCACCAGATGGGTCATTTTTTTACCCTCGGCCAACACCACCTCTGGGAAGCCATGGCGCAAGGCACGGTGGCGATCCAAACGGGCAATGACCTCCCCATGGGGGGAACAGACTGGTTCGGTGGGCCATCGCTGTAGTTGCGACAACGCTTCCGGAACCGAAAGATGCTGCGCCGCCACCTGCTCTAATAGCTGTTGCAACCAAGAGATTGACATCAAAAGTGGGTCCAACCGGTGTGGCTGAGCGGCGCCATCGGCTGACCAGCGCGATAATAGGCGATGCCTGGATCTTGGACCACAACCCCAATATCGGTCACGGTCACTTGGCACCGTTGCGCCGCATGGCCAACCATTTCCAACGCCCCAGGAGAAACGCTAAGCAACAATTCATAATCTTCACCACCACTCCATAGGAGTGGCTCTAAGGCGCTACCATCACGTTCATACAATCGCTTAGCCGCTGCTGATAGGGGAATATGGTCAACGTGCAACTGTGCCCCCAATCGTGATTGGTTACACAGGTGGCCCAGGTCGGCAATCAGCCCATCGGAAATATCGATAGCCGCATGAAGCAGGGAGGAATCTTGTAACATCTGCGCCAGCTCTAATCGCGGCTCTGGTAGATCATGGCGTCTGGTGAGATAGTCGATATCATCTTGTTGCTGCGGTGAGACAATACGACCAAGACGACAGGCCAAACCGAGAGCTGAATCGCCGATACTACCAGAAACCAGTAACCGATCCCCCAGCTGCGCTGTCGAACGGAGCACGGCACGTTGTTGTCCCACCAAACCGAATAGGGTAATGGTGATGGTGATTGATCCAGAGCGACTGGCGACGGTATCGCCACCGACCAAGGAGAGACGGTAACGTTGCCCATCTTCGGCCAAGCCTTCTGCCAGTCGGCGCGCCCAGAACAGCGGCGTGCTCGCCGGTAACGCCAACGACAGCAAATACCAGTGCGGCACCCCCCCCATAGCGGCAATGTCCGCTAGATTAACCCGCAATGCCTTTTGCCCCAATAAAAACGGGTCGGCATCACTACCAAAGTGGATCCCCTCCACCAAGGTATCCACCGTGGTCAACAGCTGCTGGGTGCGCGGGATCGTCAACACCGCCGCATCGTCACCGATACCACAGTCAAACTCGCCCAACCCCTCACCAAACTGTAGCGGTAAAAACAGCTCGCGAATCAGGCCGAACTCCCCTAAAGATGCAATCGTGTCGTGCATATTTACCCCAAATCTTGTCTTACCCGAACCGCTACTTGTTCTAACACACCGTTGATAATGCGGTTGGAATCGGGCCCACCAAAGCGTTTACACAACTCAATGGCTTCATCAATGACGATCTGAGAAGGTAAATCCATCTCAAACAGCAACTCATAGGTGGCCAAACGCATTACGGCACGGTCAACAACAGCAAGCCGATCCAAAGACCAATTCTGTAGCAAACCGGCGATCATAAGATCGATATCGTGCTGGTGCTGGATGACACCCAGAGCCAGCTGCTGCAGATAATCCCCATCCACCGGTTCGTCACCGCTGACTGTCTCGCTGATCAGCTCCAAAACCTGCTGCACCGCCTGCTCAATGGTCCCTCCAGCCACGGCATAGCGATAAAGGGCCTGGACAGCTAATTCACGCGCCCGACGCCTTTTGCCACGCATGGAGGGAGCGTGCTGGCCCGTGCCCCGCTTGCGTGTCATATCTTCTTAAATAGGTTGACCATTTCGATGACCGATTGCGCCGTCTCCCACCCCTTGTTACCCGCCTTAGAACCCGAACGCTCAATCGCTTGTTCCAAATTGTCGGTGGTCAACACTCCGAAACCAATGGGGACCCCTGAATCCAAAGCCACTGAGGCAATGCCCTTAGAAACCTCCGCAGCGACATAATCGAAATGGGGGGTTGAGCCGCGAATCACCGCTCCTAAGCAGATAATGCCGGAAAATTCTCCTCCCTCTGCCACCTTTTTGGCCGCCATGGGGATCTCGAAGGCACCAGGAACCTTGATCACCACTAATTCACTGCGGCTAGCGCCACTACGCACCAAACAATCGATGGCTCCTTCCAACAATCGATCGGTGATAAAACTATTAAAACGAGAGACGATCAAGGCGAAACGACCATCTGATGCGTCAAGAAAACCCTCTAATACGATTATATCTTCTTTCATCACCCCGCTCCCTCTTCTAAAAACGGTTGCTGCAACAGGTGACCAAGCTTCTGTTTCTTAGCCGCTAGGTAACGCCTGTTGCCCTCCTCGGCGGCCATTTCAATCGGTATTCGTTCGACAATCTCCATACCATATCCCTCTAATCCAATAATTTTACGTGGATTATTGGTCAGTAGGCGCAATCGGGTGATCCCTAAATCACGCAGGATCTGGGCACCAATACCATAATCACGTAAATCGGCCGAGAAGCCCAATTGTTGGTTGGCCTCAACCGTATCCAGCCCTTGATCTTGCAGATTGTAGGCGTGCATCTTGTTGACCAGACCAATCCCCCGCCCCTCCTGGCGCAGATAGAGCAGAACCCCGGTTCCGGCCATACCGATCTGTTCCATAGCAGCTTGCAGCTGCGGACCACAATCACACCTCAGACTGCCAAACAGATCGCCGGTCAGGCATTCGGAGTGGACCCGCACCAACACCGGCTGACTGCTGTCAATCTCCCCCTTTACCAACGCGACATGTTGAAAATCATCAACATCATTACTATAGACAATCAACTGCCACTCGCCACCATGGACGCTGGGAAGACGGGTCGTTACTTTACGATGCACCATACGCTCGTTGACAACCCGATAGGAAATAAGATCGGCAATGGTGGCGATTTTAAGTTGATGGATACGGGCAAATTCAATCAGATCGGTAACACGTGCCATGGTACCGTCATCTTTAAGAATCTCACAGATGACCGCAGCTGGCTTGCAACCGGCGAGACGAGCCAGATCAACCGAAGCCTCGGTATGACCAGCCCGCACCAGCACACCGCCGTCGCGAGCCACTAACGGAAAAATATGCCCCGGGCGGACCAAGTCGCAGGGCGTGGTCCGTTCATCCATCGCTACCTGGATGGTGCGCGCTCGGTCAGGTGCTGAAATACCGGTTGTTACCCCACTCTTGGCCTCAATGGAAACGGTGAAAGCGGTCCGGAAACGGGCATTATTATCGGCCACCATGAGCGGTAATTGTAGTACACGTGCCCGCTCGGAAGTCAGGGTCAAACAGATTAAACCGCGCCCATACTTGGCCATAAAATTGACCACTTCCGCCGTACAGGCCTCGGCCGCCACCACCAGATCCCCTTCATTTTCGCGCTCCTTGTCATCGACCAGGATAACGACCCGACCATTACCAATATCCTCTACCACCTCTTCGATCGAATTAAACTGTTCCGTCATCAAATAATCCCATGCTTAATCAGATAGTTACTATCAATGGTTGTAGAAGAAGTGTCACAGGAAACACGACCACGCAACAATCGCTCGACATAGCGCCCCAACAAATCGGTCTCGATATTGACCAGACGACCGGCACGAAGCATAGCCAGCGTCGTGCGCTGCTGGGTATGTGGAATGAGCCGAATCGCAAACAGGGTTGTTTCCGATTTATCCTCCAAACGATTGACCGTTAGGCTGACCCCATCCACAGCAATAGAACCCTTGGGAATCACATAGCGCCCGACAGCAGCCGGAATGCGAATCCAAACTTCCCACGACCGCCCATGGGAAATAACCTGCTCGACCACACCGACAGCATCGACATGCCCCTGGACGATATGGCCGTCCAATCGATCCCCCACTGCCATTGCCCGTTCTAAATTGACCGGATCCCCCACCGTTGCCTGGGCAAAGGTGGTGGCAGACACCGTCTCACTGGAGAGATCCGCGGTAAAATGGCCCGCCGTTTTGGCCGTCACGGTCAAACAAACACCATTAACGGCAATAGAGTCACCAAGGCGAAGCTGACCCAAGTCAAGGGTGCTGGAGACCGTCAGCTGCCAATCCGCCGCTGTCTTATGCAAGGCGTAGATGGTACCAGTAGCGGCAATCAGGCCGGTAAACACGGCTCCCCCTCAGCCGGATAACAGACCGAACCCATCACCAACACATCATCTCCCAGGGGACGCATTTCCATGTCTTGGATCCATGGCGTTTGGACCAGCCGCGCCACACCGCTGGCCAACAGCCCGATCGCCGCATGACCACCGACCAGCCGCGGGGCGAGAAATAGCGCCACCCGATCCACCAGCTGCTGGGCCAACAAAGCACCACTCAAACAACTGCCCGTCTCACACAAGACACTGGTGATGCCAGCCGCAGCCAATTGCACCAGCAAATCGGCTAGGTCAACCCGCCCGGCCGCCGTTGCCCGACAACTGATCAGACGCGAGCCATTAACGGTCATTTGCTGCTGCAACAAGGACCAACGATCTCGATCGGCCTGTTCGGTGCTCGCTAACCACAGCGGCGCCGTCGTTGATGAGGAGAGTATGGCAGCGTGATCCGGCAAACGCAATTGGGAATCGACCACCAAACGGATCGGATCGCGCCCAGCCGATAGACGACAGTTCAGCCGCGGATCGTCGCTTAATACGGTACCAATCCCGGTCATGACCAGATCGTGGCGATCACGCAGCCGATGCGCCCATTGCCGGGCAGCAGAACCGGTAATCCACCGGCTCTCCCCCGACTCCGTCGCCATTTTGCCATCCAATGACAAAGCCGCCTTGAGCGTTACCAACGGGCGACCTCGGGTCACCCACGAGACAAAAGCGGCATTGAGCTGCTCTGCCTCCTGCTGGCAGCAACCCAGCGTCACCTCAACGCCGGCAGCACGCAACGCTGCCACCCCCTGCCCCGCCACCATCGGGTTGGGGTCGATCATGGCCACCACCACCCGTGCCACCGCAGCAGCCAGCAATGCCGGCGCACAGGGCGGGGTCCGACCATAATGGACACAGGGCTCCAGCGTTACATAAACAGTAGCACCACGGGCCCGGTCACCAGCATGACGCAACGCCTCCACCTCGGCATGAGCGGCACCGGCACGGTGATGCCAGCCCTGACCGACTACCTCCCCCTGCTGGACAATGACACAGCCAACCATAGGGTTGGGATGGACCCGCCCAGCCGCCCGCGCTGCCAACCGCAGCGCCTGACGCATGTGGTGATGGTCGTCACTCCCCCTCACCCCCCGGCCCCCTCTCCCACAGGTGGCGAGGGGAAGCATGAAGCAGCCTCTTCACCCTCTCCCCTTGTGGGAGAGGGCAGGGTAAGGGGTGCGAAGGAGTTATGCGGCATAAATCGGGAAGCGCTGGCACAGATCAGCCACTTGAAGTCGTACCGATTGCTCAACAGCGCTACAATCGCCCTGGGACAGGGCATCAATGACTTGGATGATCATGGTGCCCACTTGGCGAAATTCGGCTTCGGTAAAGCCACGGGTTGTGGCCGCTGGCGTCCCCAAACGAATGCCGGAAGTAACGAACGGACTGCGCGGGTCGCCAGGAATAGCATTTTTATTGCAGGTCAATCCCGCTCGCTCCAACGCCTCCTCGGTCTCCTTACCGGTAATGTTGCGCGAGGTGAGATCGACCAACATCAAATGGGTATCGGTACCGCCCGAGACAATACGCAGACCACCGGCCACCAAGGTCTCGGCCAATTGCTGCGCATTACGGCGCACCTGCCGTGCGTAATCCCGGAACTCTGGCGTCAGCGCCTCTTGGAAAGCCACCGCCTTGGCAGCGATGACGTGCATCAACGGCCCCCCCTGAATGCCAGGAAAGATCTTGCTATTAAGACGCTTGGCTATTTCTTCCCGACCGGTCAAGATCATCCCCCCACGCGGGCCCCGGAGCGTCTTGTGGGTGGTAGTGGTGACGACATCGGCATAAGGCACCGGGCTGGGATGCTCACCAGCGGCCACCAAACCGGCAAAGTGGGCCATATCGACCACCAAGGCCGCCCCAACCTGATCACAAACGTGACGAAAACGGGCAAAATCGATGACCCGACTATAGGCAGAACCACCGGCAACGATGATTTTCGGCCGATGCGTCGCAGCCAACTGCGCCATTTGGTCGTAATCGATCTGTTCGGTATCTGGATGGAGGCCATATTGGACCGATTGGAATAGCTGGCCGGAAAAATTGACCCCAGCACCATGGGTCAAATGGCCGCCATGCGCCAATGACAAACCAAGAATGGTATCGCCCGGCGTTGCCAACGCCAAATAAGCCGCCATGTTGGCCTGGGAACCGGAATGGGGCTGGACGTTGGCAAAAGCGATACCGAACAGCGCCTTGGCGCGCTCAATCGCCAACGACTCGACTTGGTCGACGTAACCACAGCCGCCATAATAGCGCTTGCCCGGGTAGCCCTCAGCGTATTTGTTAGTCAGGACACTGCCTTGGGCCTGTAACACCGCCCGACTGACGATATTTTCCGAGGCAATCAGCTCAATTTGGTGCTGCTGGCGTCCCAACTCAGCCATAATCGCGGCATGGATATCTGGGTCGAATTGGGCCAGATCGATCGTGTGCATGGTCATTAAATTCCCCCTCACCCCCCGGCCCCCTCTCCCACAAGGGGGGGAGCAGGAAAGAGTATAAAAAAAATTTACCCGTGTTCTATCTGATCAAGACGCTGCTGGTGGCGCCCCCCTTCAAAAGCAGTCGTCAGCCAAACAGTGACGATGGCTTGCGCCACCGCTGGCCCGGTGGTACGCCCCCCCAACACCAACACATTGGCATCGTTATGCTGACGCGCTAAACGGGCGCTATATTCATCGTGACACAACGCCGCCCGGATGCCGGCATAACGATTGGCCGCGATTGAGATGCCGATGCCGGTACCACACAGCAAGATGCCCCGCTCTGCCACCCCGGACAGTAGCGATTGGCACAGCTGCCGGGCATAGCGCGGGTAATCGACCGACTCAGGCCCATAAGCTCCTAAATCGACGGCTTCATGCTCACCCCGAAGCAGCAGCTGTTGCAACAGCTGTTGCTTCAATAGGTAACCACCGTGATCACTGGCCAGTAGGATACGCATGATAGTTTCCCCTCACCCCCCGGCCCCCTCCCCCACAAGGGGAAAGGGGGAGAGAGGGAGATCTTAAAGAGGGATCAAGACTCAGAGTAACTGGTCTGAGCCCGCTCCAACGCCTCGCTCAGGGCGTCACCGAGACTATTGGTGGCCACCCCCTTGACCGTTGTATATTCCTTCATTGCCTGACGATCTTGCTCCATTTCCAGGGCACGCACCGACAGAGCCACCTTGCGCCGCTGACGGTCGACCTGGATCACTTTGGCTTCCATCTCATGACCAACAACTAAGGTTGGCAGTGGAATTTCTTTGTTATCCTGCGCCAAATCGGCACGGCGAATCACCCCTTCGATCCCCTCTGCCAAGGTCAGCACAATACCAGTATTCATGATTTCCTTGATGACACCGCGTACCGTGGCACCCTTCGGATTGGCATCTGCCCACAAACTCCAGTCGTCTGGTTGGATCTGTTTGATGCCAAGCGAAATACGCTCCTTGTCTGGATCCAATACCAATACCACCGCTGAAACCTGCTGCCCCTTTTGGAACGATCGGAGGATCTCCTCCCCCATACTGGCATCCCAGCTGATGTCGGAGAGATGGACCAAACCATCGATCTCGCCGTCCAAGCCGACAAAGAGACCGAACTCGGTGATATTTTTGATCTCGCCAGTGACCAGTGTCCCCACTGGATGCCGAGCCGCGAAATTCTCCCACGGATTTTCCAAACACTGCTTAATACCGAGAGAAATACGGCGCCGATCAGAATCGACATCCAAGATCATGACCCCAACCTGCTGACCAACCTCTAAAACCTTAGAAGGATGCAGATTTTTCTTGGTCCAAGAGAGCTCGGAAACATGGGCCAACCCCTCAACACCCGGTTCCAACTCGACAAAAGCACCGTAGTCGGTCAGATTGGTGACCACACCGCTAAAGCGGCCTCCGGCCGGGTACTTGCCGCTGATGTCAGCCCATGGGTCAATCAACAGCTGCTTCATGCCCAACGAAATGCGCTGCGTCTCCGGATTGAATTTGATCACTTGGACCGCGACAGTATCGCCGACCGCAACAACCCCAGAGGGATGTTTGACCCGTTTCCAGGACATGTCAGTGATGTGTAACAGCCCATCCAGTCCGCCCAAATCAACGAAGGCACCGTAATCGGTGATGTTTTTCACCACACCGTCGAGAACCATTCCCTCGTGCAGCGTCTCTAGTAGGGCCTGGCGTGCATCCTCGCGTTGCCGCTCAATGACGGTACGACGGGAGACGACAATGTTACCACGACGGCGATCCATCTTCAGGATATCAAATTCTTGTTCTTCATCCTGCAACCGTACCACATCGTGCATCGGCCGCACATCCACTTGCGATCCAGGCAAAAAGGCCGCCAACGAATTGATGTCTACCGTATAGCCGCCCTTGACCTTACCGATGATGCGGCCGTTGACCACAGTCTGGGCGGTGAAGGCCTTCTCAAGGAACACCCAAGCCTCTTCGCGTTTGGCTTTCTCACGCGACAGCATCACCTGACCGTTTTGATCCTCGCCTCTCTCGACGTAGACGTCGATGCGGTCACCGATGTTGATTGTCAGCTCGCCAGCGCCGTTCATGAACTCTCTGACCGACAAACGGCCTTCCGACTTCAGACCAACATCAATAACAAACTCGTCTCCTTCTCTCTGGATGACGGTGCCGCAAACGACCTGGCCCTCTCGCCCTCCCCCATCGTGGAAAGACTCATCCAAAAGGGCGGAAAAATCCTCATCCTCAATCTCTGGTTCCTGAATCACCGTTGTTCCGACCACAAAAGATACCCCGCACATAACGCGCTGTTGTTTTAAGTTAATGGAAGGCGCCTGCCTGCGGCCAACCAAATGCGTTCCACTTCACCCATCACGCGCGTCATGGTCTGTTCGAGGGTAAGGTGGGTGGTGTCGATCACCACAGCATCGGGAGCAACCGTCAGGGGCGCATGGCTGCGCGCCGCATCCCGAGCATCGCGCTCGGACATACGGAACCGGACATCGTCAAGACTAACATCTTCTCCACGCAACTGCAACTCTAAAGCCCGTCGTTGGGCACGAACGGCCAAATCGGCGGTGATAAATAGCTTCAAACAGGCCTCGGGAAAGAGCACCGTAGCCACATCACGACCATCGAAAATCGCATCGCGGTCGCCACCATAGCCGCGCTGAAAGTCAAGCAAAGCTGCACGAATGGAGGGAACAGCCGACAATAGAGAAGCCCGCTGTCCAACCGCCTCATCACGCAGAGCCAGCGTCACCTCCTCCCCATCCAACCAAGCTGCTGACTGCACAAAATTGAGTGGCAAAGTTGCGGCATAGCCAACTAATTGTTGCCAGTCATCAACCCCATGGCGAATGGCATGCAAAGCCAGGGCACGATAAACCAAGCCGGTATCCAGGTAAGCCATACCGAAACGTTGGGCGACGGCGCGGCAAACACTCCCCTTCCCCGAACCCGCCGGTCCATCGACGGCGATGATTAATCGGTTATGGCTGTTCAATACGGGCCCCTAACCCGGCCATGGCAGCAACAAAGTCAGGAAACGAAGTCGCAATGTTGGCACAGCGTTGCACCGTTACCGGCTGCCGCGATACCAGTCCGGCCACCAATAAACTCATGGCAATACGATGATCGGTATAGGAATCGACCACACTGCCTCCCGCCAAGACACCGGAAGGGGAACCCGTCACCCGGACACCGTCCGGCAACTCCTCAATCACCGCCCCAATACGACTCAAACCAGTCGCCATGGCGGTAATCCGGTCACTCTCTTTGACCCGCAGCTCGGCGGCACCGGTCAGCAGTGTCTCCCCCCGTGCCACCGCCGCCGCCGTCAAAAAAATCGGTAATTCGTCAATGGCCAGTGGCACCAACTCCGGTGCCACCACGATGCCAGTCAGGGGCGCATAACGAACGCGTAGATCGGCCAACGGCTCACCGCTCACCAAACGCGGGTTGATCACCTCAATTGCAGCGCCCATTTGCTGCAATAAGGTCAGTAAGCCGGTACGGGTCGGATTAACACCGACATCGGTTAATAAGATGTCTGACCCAGGAACCAGTAGCGCCGCCACCAAAGGAAAGGCCGCCGCCGAAAAATCACCCGGTACCTGCAATTCCAGGCCGTGCAGAGTCGGCCAGCCATCCACTGCCA
>JADGCM010000107.1 GCA_015228995.1 Magnetococcales bacterium | reverse complement strand
CTCTCTGCGGCGGCGTTGGCTTGGTGGCGGGCATCATTGCCGGGCTGCTCGGTGTCGGTGGCGGCATTGTCATCGTACCGGCTTTGCTGTTGCTCTTCGACTGGCATGGTATTGACGCAGCGGTGGCGACGCAATTGGCCATTGGTACGTCACTGGCCACCATCGTCGTTACCAACAGCTCGGCCACTTGGCATCACCACCGCCGCCATACGGTCCATTGGCCGCTGGTGTGGTCTTATGCGGGCAGCGCCTTGCTCGGCTCGTGGCTCGGGGCCCATCTGGCTGCCCTGCTGAGCGGGCCGCTGTTACGGCAGCTGTTTGGTCTGTTTGAGTTGGTGGTCGCAGTTAGGTTGGTGATTCCCCCCTCACCCCCCGACCCCCTCTCCCACAAGGGGAGAGGGGGAGAGAGAGGGTGGCTCGGCCTCCCGCTCGGATCGTTGGTCGGCATCCTCAGTAGCCTGTTCGGCATCGGCGGCGGCACCCTATCGGTGCCGATGCTGACGCTGATCCACCGGTTGCCAATGCACCAGGCCATCGGCAGCTCTTCGGCCATTGGTTTGGCCTTGGCGTTTTCTGGTTCCATTGGTTTTGTGCAGTCGGGTTGGCATCACCCACTCTTGCCGAGCGATGCGGTTGGCTTCATACTGTTGCCGCCGTTCCTGGCGATTGTTGCCGGAACGCTGGTCACAACACCGATGGGGGTCAAACTGGCCCATAAGCTTGAGCCAACGAAACTGAAGCGAATTTTCGCCCTGTTGTTGGCGATCGTTGGCGTTAAACTGTTGCTGGGTGCAGACCTCACCCCCTTAGTCCCCCTCTCCATGAATGGCGAGGGGGAGACATGATGCTGTTTTTACTCCCCTCTCCCGCATGAACCCTCACCCCCCGACCCCCTCTCCCACAAGGGGAGAGGGGGAGGCATGATACTGTTTTTACTCCCCTCTCCCAGCGGGAGAGGGGCCGGGGGTGAGGTTTCATGTTTTACTCCCCTCTCCATTTATGGAGAGGGGTTGGGGGTGAGGTTTCATGATGCCACCAAGCCACTGTAATCCTGTAACGTAAACGGACGTGTCAAGCTCGACGCCGCGATGGTAACGTTCAGGGCACTGGAGATCTTGCTGATATTGCCAGCCAGATCAGCCTGAATAGCCCGGATGCCAGTATGTTTGCCGACCGCCAGATCGACATTGATACTCCAGCTGCCGCTGGCCTCGACCAAGCTGTTGCCGAGCAGCCCATCACTGGCCTCATCAAAGCTGTTGTTGTTATCCACATCCTCAAATAGAGTGAGGACCGCGCCGCTCTCTCCCTTACCACTGATAATATTGTTGCTAAATTTTAGATTGCTGGGCGCCGCTGGGGCGACACTATCGACGCTCACCAGCAGTGGCAGTTCTGAGACGGGGCCACTATTGCCGGCAATGTCAGTCTGTTGGGCGGTGAAGGTGTGGTTGCCGTTGCTGATTTTGGCCAGTGTCAGCCGCCACCGGCCTTCATCGTCGACGTTGGTCGTGCCCAAGTTGGCCTTGCCTTCAAATAGGGTAATACTGGCCTCCGGTTCGCCCCTACCGCTAAGGGCCAGCCCAGCGGTTTTGTTGGTGATGTAGTGATCGGCGGGCTCGGCATCAGCGACCGCTAAATCGGTCGGGGGGGAGGGAGCCTCGCTATCTACCACCAAGATGAACGGGATGGAGGGCTCACTGACGTTACCAGTGGCATCGGTTTGGGTAGCGGTGATGCCATAGATACTGCTCGACAAGGTCAGGTCAAGTTTCCACAAACCTTTCGTCACCGCTGCCGAGGCATATTCCGCCCCATCAATGAATAGCGTCACCTGAGAGGCACCCAAAGCGGTACCCGAGAGGGTCAGGCCACTGCTCTTACTGGTAATATTGTCGGCCTTGGAGAGGCCGGTGTCATCCTCAGTGGCCAGGTCAAAACCACCCGGGGTCTGGACCACCACCGCCAAGGCCGCCGAGACTTTGCTGACACTGCCGGCGACGTTGCTCTGTATCGCCCGGATGCTATGGCTGCCGCCGAACAGATTAATACTGGTGGCCCAGACCCCGCCCTCGACGCTGGTAGTGGTTAATAGCTCGCCGCTGTTGAGCTTGCCGTCTTTGTTGCTATCGTCAAATAGGGTCAGCATTGCTCCCTCATCGCCATTGCCGGTGATCGCTAAGCCGGCTCCGTTGGTCACCGTGTTGAGGGAGTCAAAGCTGCCGTTGAGCTGCAAGCCGGAGGGGGTGGTTGGCAGGCTGCTATCAACGACAATGGTTAGGGGTAGCGAATCGCCACTGCTGCCGTTATCGGTGGTTTGTTGGGCGGTAAAGGTGTGGGTTCCCGCAGTGAGGCTGGCCACTTTGAATTTCCAATTGCCCGATAGCGAGGCGTTGGTGGTGCCAATGGCCTTGGTGAGTCCCTCTTCAAATAGGGTGATTTTGGCCCCGATCTCAGCAACACCGGTTAAGGTCAAGCCTTTATTTTTATTGGTGATGCCATCGCTGCTAGAGACGCCGGTATCATCGCTGGCCAGCAAGGTCACAGTCGGTGGCAGGGGCGGTACCGACTCAATGATATTCAGATCGAGTGCCTTGGAGGCGGGGCTGCTATTGCCGGCCAGATCCATCTGCACCGCGACGATGGCATGGGTTCCGACCGCCAGTTCGGCAACATCAACGCTCCACTGGCCACTGCTGCTGACAGTGGTCGTTGCCAGAGCGTTATTAACATCGCCAGCGTTGCCCTCAAACAGATAGACACGCAGTCCTTTTTCACCGCTGCCGCCGAAAGTCAGGTTGCTGGTAAAGGTGGTGATATTGTCACTTCTATTGCTGCCGCTATCGTCGGCGCTGGCCAAGTCCAGTTTGGTCGGTGCCGCCGGTGGGATGGTATCGATGGTCACCAACAGCGTCGCCGCCTTGCTGCTATTACCCGCCAGGTCGGTTTGCACAGCGGTGATGGTGTGGCTGCCAGCCGCCAGGGTCTCAAATACACCACTCCAGTTGCCATCCTCAGCGATCACAATCGGTCCGGCTGCCCGTAATTCGCCACTATCCAGCTTGCCGTTTTTATTTTTATCGACCAACAAAATGACCGTGTTGCCCGCTTCACCGCGACCGCTAAAGGTTAAGTTCTCGGTCACACTGGTAATATTGTCGCTCGGCGACCAGCCGCCATCACTCTCATCGGCTAGATCGAAGCCAGTGGGAGCCACCGGGGCAGCGGTATCAATGCTCACCTCCAAAGCGTTAGACGAGCCACTGCTCACCCCGTCGATGATCTGTTGCGC
Source organism: Magnetococcales bacterium (assembly GCA_015228995.1). Lineage (GTDB taxonomy): Bacteria > Pseudomonadota > Magnetococcia > Magnetococcales > JADGCH01 > JADGCH01. The sequence continues at coordinate 2,620 of JADGCM010000107.1, read as the reverse complement.
CGCGAACGAGTGGCTGCCCTGGCTTAAACCAATCAGCTTGATATTCCAATTACCAGCGGCGGTAACGTTGGTGGTGCCCTTGCTGCTGCCATTATCGGACAGCACCACTTTGGCACCAATGCTGCCGCTACCGATGATGTTGATCCCGGTTTTGTAGGTGACGCCGTCGCCGACGCTACCGGTATCGTCAGCGGCCAGCAAGGTCAAGGCGGTGGGTGGATCGGGCAAAGCGGCTTCAATGATGCTGAGACTGAGCGCCGCCGACGGCGGGCTTTGATTGCCCGCCGCATCAACCTGCACCGCCAGGATGGCATGGTCACCAATAGCCAGCTCCGGGATATCGGCCGTCCATTGACCACTGCTGCCCACCGTCGCTGTTGCTAAAGCGCTGTTGATGTCAGAGGCATCACCATCAAACAGATAGAGCCGCGCCCCCTTTTCACCACTGCCACTGACAGTCAGGTTGTTGGCAACAGCGGTGATGTTATCGCTCCTGCTGCCACCGCTATCGTCGCTAGCCGCCAAATCCAATTTAGTCGGCGCCGCCGGTGCTACCGTATCAACGACGAGGTTCAACGCTGCCGAAGCCTTGCTGACATTGCCCGCCACATCACTCTGCACCGCCGTGATGGCAGTGTTGCCATTCGACAACGCCCCAATCGCGCCGCTCCAACTGCCATCTTCACCCACAACAATGGCCTCAGCGACCTTGCTTTTGCCAGCATAGAGGCTGACCAACGCCCCGGCCTCACCTTGGCCATTGACGATCAGCCCCTCGGTTATGCTGGTAATATTGTCGTTCGGCGAAACACCGTTATCGCTTTCGTCTGCCAGGTCCAACGCCGTCACGGCTGCCGGAGCGGTGGTATCGATAGAGACCACCAACGCCGCCGAGGCTGTGCCCAACGTACCACCAGTCAGTTGTTTGGTGGTGAACGAGTGACTGCCCTGACTCAACCCCGATAACTTGAGGCTCCAAGTCCCCGCCGATGTCACTGTTGCCGTGCCCTTGTTGCTGCTGCCGTCGAACAGCACCATTTTGGCCCCGTTGCTGCCGCTACCGGTGAGGGTGAAACTGGTTTTGTTGGTGATATTGTCGGAGTCGGAGAGGCCGGTGTCGTCGGCGGGAGAGAGGTCAATATCTGTATAAGCAGAGGTGTTAGTGTAAAGCGACTGTATCTCACCGTCGGACAGTACCCGGTCGTACATGCGTACCTCGTCCATTACACCGTACCAGCGACGATCCATGCCTGGCCATTCTCCAAATCGCAGGTATTGATCGGCATAACGTAGATCTGACGTCATGGTGTATGAATCAAACAGCTTTCCATCCACGTAGAGGCTTGTTGTACCAGTCGTTTGTTCATGCGTAAAAATTATGAAGTGCCATGTTGAGTCCAGAGGTGTGTTGGCAGTACGATACTCCCCTGGATTTGGATAACCATCACTGCCACTGCCATAAGTTACGAGTAAATATCCCCTATCAGGTTCTTCTTGAAAGGCCCAGTTATGCCCAGGATCACCGCCGGAATGATTGTTGTCAATTACGATATGGTTTCCATAAAACTGTTGATCTGCGCTCGGTTTAACCCACAAGCTAACGGAAAAAGTTGGATAGGTAAACCAATCACCCAAATCGACATAGCCGCCATCAAAAGACAGACCTTGTCCTGCAACGCCACTGACAAACGAAAGTGAGCCATTGGGGGTGCCCGTGTGGTTATTGCCACTGATATCGTTGTAGTCTTCGAATGGGTAATAAGCGATAAGCCCATCGGATAAGCTGGGAGTGTTGACTGAAATTTCCAACGCCTTTGACACCGCACTGCCATTACCTGCTACGTCGGTTTGCACCGCCTTGATGCCATGCGTACCCACCGCCAGCGCAATATCGGCACTCCAGGCCGCCGTCGTGATGGTGCTGGTGACCAGCGCCTCGCCACTATCAATGACGCCATCGTTGTCTTTGTCATCGAATAGCACCAGTTTGGCACCCACTTCGCCACCGCTGCCACTGATGGTTAGTCCGCTGGTTTTGGAAGTGATGTTATCAGAGTTGGAAGTGCCGGTGTCATCAGCGGCGGCCAGATCAAGATTCGTCGTTGCCGCCGGGGCCGTGGTATCGATAGAGACCACCAACGCCGCCGAGGCTGCACCCAACGTACCACCCGTCAGTTGTTTAGTGGTAAACGAGTGACTCCCCTGGCTCAATCCCGACAGCTTGAGGCTCCAAGTCCCCGCTGTCACCGTTGCCGTGCCCTTGTTGCTGCTGCCGTCGAACAACACCATTTTGTCTCCGCTATTGCCGCCACCGGTGAGGGTCAGGCTGGTTTTGTTGGTGATATTGTCGGAGTCGGAGGAGCCGGTATCGTCAAGCGCAGCGAGGTCAAGAAGGTAAGTCTGATTTAGTAATACCTTGATAAATCCAGTATTATCACTAATTATTATATCTGGTAATTTGTTATTATCTAAATCTACAGCAGATATATAACTAGGACTTCCGCCGGGATAATATACCTCACCAACTGTAAAAACACCTTTTCCATCACCTAATAGTATAGTGACTTGTCCATCATATGAGAGCGCAGCAATGTCTTGTCGACCATCCGAATTAAAATCG
>JADGCM010000106.1 GCA_015228995.1 Magnetococcales bacterium | reverse complement strand
CCTGGATCCCATCATTGAGCACTCGATTCATGCGCTCGTTTGTGCTACCTACCTGCGCAGTCGTTATACCATGGTCATGATCAGCCATGCCGTGCCAGAGATTTTTCGTTGGTGCCACCATGTGGTGGTGTTGCACCAGGGTCGCGTGCTGGCGTCGGGCTCTTCAATGGCGATTCTCGAGTCACAACATCCGATTATCAAGCAATTCATTCGTGGTGAACTGCAAGGTCCGATCAAGGTCGTCTAAAAGGGCATCAAGCAGAAGTGGTCTATGGGCAATGAACAACAATAAACTGACTGTAATGGTTGGCCTCTTTGTGGTGGTAGGGATCGCGGCGCTGGCTTGGTTGTCGATCAAACTGGCCCGTTTTGAGCTGATGGGGGGAGACTACTACCCAGTGCAAGCCCATTTCTCCTCCATTGCTGGATTAAAAAAAGGAGCTGGGGTAGAAATAGCCGGAGTCGAGGTCGGTCGCGTCCAACATATCGTGTTGGATCCACACGAGTACACCGCCAATGTCACCCTGAATATCCGCCATGATGTGACCGTCCAGGAAGACGCCATGGCCTCCATCCGCACCAAGGGCTTGATCGGTGACCGCTATATCAAGATTACGCCAGGGGGATCTCTCATCACGCTCAAGCCGGGGGAACGTCTGATTCAGACCGAACCGGCCATCAATATTGAAGAGCTTATTAGCCAGTTTATTCATGGCAGCGTCAATAAATAGGGATAGTCAATATGTTAGTTAGTCGTTGTGCCAATTATATCTATGCTCTGCTGCTAATGGTACCATTGGCGGTTTTTGCGGCGGAACCCTCCCAGGTTGATGGGCTCAAGCAGTCTGTTTATAAGACCATTGAGCTGCTAAAAGATCCCACTTTTAATACAGTGGAAAAACGTGTTGAACGACGTGATCAATTACGTCGCCTTATCTACGACCAATTTGATTTTACTACTATGTCACAAGGAGCGGTCGGTCCCAAGTGGCATAGCTTCACTGCGACACAACAGCAGCGTTTCATTGAGCTATTTCGGCAGCTTCTTGAGAGTTCTTATTTGGGAAAAATAGAGAATTACCAGGGAGAGACAGTCGAATTTGCCCGCGAGATAATGGAGAATCAGAACATCATACGGGTCGAAAGCATCGTCCACCACAAGAACCAAGATTACCACCTCTCTTATCGTTTGCTGAATGGTTCGTCCGGTTGGCGCGTCTTCGACATCGCCATTGAGGGTGTCAGTTTAATCAACAACTATCGTGCTCAATTTCAACAAATTTTGGGTAGTTCGACCGTGGATGGATTGCTGGAGAAATTGGCTCAGAAGGCTGCCACCATCGACAACATTGGGAATAAGCCGTGAGAAGTGGTCGGTTAACCGTTCCGGCAACCATTCTGGCTTGGTTTTGGTGGCTGCTGCGCTGGTGTGGGCTGTTGGGATGGCGCTTGCTCCGGTCTGTCGGACGGTTGTGTTGGCGTTTGTTCCGCCGCCGTCGGGCCGATCACGACAGTGCTGCCGTTACATTAGCGGATGATGGTGCTGATTTACCGAGTGCTGTCATCCACGCCACCCCCTGGCAGCTGTTCGAGTCGATCATCCAGTGGGATAAAGACGAGGCGCAGCAGTTGTGTGATTGGCTGAATGGTTACGACCGGTTGCTACGCCAAGGGCATAGTGAGGCCGCTGCTCTCGACTTACGGGCCATACCGACGATGGATCCGGCACCGTTTTTCCCCTGGGGAGCCCCTACTAATTTGGTGGCGATTGACCGGCAGGGCTGTGCCGTTGTCGTCAATCCAGCCGGGGTGCGCGACCGTTACGGGGTGCGTAAGTTATCCGCCGATGCTGCCGATGTTTGAGCGACTGCGACAAGATATCCGTGCTGTCTTCGAGCGTGATCCAGCTGCCCGCACCATTGTCGAGGTGTTGCTCTGCTATCCCGGCGTCCATGCGTTGCTGTTGCACCGATTGGCGCATGGTCTGTGGCGTTATCGGGCCAAGTTGCTGGCACGGTTGGTGTCGTACTTGGCGCGGATGCTCACCGGCATTGAAATTCATCCCGGAGCCTTGATTGGGCAGGGCTTTTTTGTTGATCATGGTATGGGAGTGGTGATTGGTGAAACCACCGAGATTGGAGCTAATGTGACCATTTACCATGGGGTAACGCTGGGAGGCACCAGTTGGAGTAAAGGCAAACGCCATCCAACCCTGGAAGAGGGGGTCATCGTTGGTGCCGGAGCTAAAATTTTAGGCCCTATTACCATTGGTCACCATGCCCGTGTCGGTTCCAACGCCGTTGTGGTGCGCGACGTCCCTGCCAATACCACAGTAGTGGGTATCCCGGGGCGGGTACTTATGGGGCGTCAAGTGACAGACGATTCAAATGGTTTTCCCACCTACGGCCAAAGCGACGCTATGCCTGACCCGGTGGCGAAGGCTGTCACTTGTATGTTGGACCGCATACACCAGATGGATCGTCGGATCAAGCAACTGGAACAAATAACCGGCAATAGCCATCCCCACTCCAACACAACGTTCTCGACTGCAGAACCAGCGCCGCCTTTTCCAGACTGCTGATCCCTCCCCAATTTTCCGGATGGCTTCGCGCTTGCAAGAGACAGGTGACGATGGCACGAACGGAGATGGCGGGGCTTTATGGGCAAAGGGTTAGACAATAGGTTATCTGCAGGACGCCTCATCGCGGCGCTGCTGCTGTTCGCTGGATTGCCTCTCACAGCAGCTACCCTGGCGCTGTACGGCATGAACACACTCGACGACCGATTGGCACAGATTGACCAAGCGGCGTCGCGGCTTGAGTTTACCCACCGATTGGATCGTGCCGTACGGGAAATGGCTGCTGCTGGACAACAGCTGCTGCTGGTTGATGGCGATGATGAACGGCATCCATGGACAAATCTGGTGGCACAGGGCCAGGGCCATATCGAGTCCGCCCTAGCCGCGCTGTTGTTGTTCTCTGGCGACAGTAAAGAACGGGAGCAGTTGCGCCAAGTTCGGGAGAAGATGACCGCTTGGTTGGGGTTGTGTACCGAGATGCGGAGCCAACTTCAGATTGGTAATGGGTCACAGGCACGCCGGCAGTGGCGCGAACAGATGGCTCCCCTTGAACGGGGCCTACACGAAACCTCCTTGCAAATGGTGCAACAGGCCGGTGATGATCTGCATCTGTTGCGGACGATGGACGATACCTGGCCGACGGGACAACTCGGCGTTGCAGTGGTGTTCCTGGCTGGTATCGTGACGGTGGCTGCCTTTTTTTGGTTGCGTCGTCTTGATGTGGCATCTCCCAACCAGCAAGAGTCAGTCGTTGATTTCGCCCCGCTCGACCTGCCTCGACCACCTGTTACATCCGACCCCTTCAGTCGCCAAGTCGTGGCCCAGATTGTGACGGAATTTCCTAGGCAATTACAAGATATTGTCGCCACTGTCTATACCATCCACCATGATATGATCACCCTGACCGCAGCTGTGCAAGAAGAGATCGCAAGGTTAGGAACAATTTTAGAGGGCATGACGCAGACCGACCAAGCGATGCAAGGGACATTGCTTAAGATAGATCGGGTCAGGGGACACCTCCAACAGGCTGGGGAGATTGCGCCGACTCTGGTACAAGCACTGGCCAACCTTCAGCACCTTGGTGAGGAGATTAGTCATGAGTCGTATCGAGCAGCGGAACGAGCCCAAACCAGTGGGGACGTGGTGCGGCAATTGGTCACGGCCGCCCAAGCGATTGAACAGGAGGTAGATGCCATTTATGACGTCGCCGAACAAACCAACATGTTGGCCCTCAATGCCGCCATCGAAGCAGCTGGCGCAGGAAGTGCCGGCAAAGGATTTGCGGTAGTAGCGGACGAAGTCAAGGAACTGGCACGTCAAACCACCCGTGCCACCCGGGCAATCGCCGCACAGGTGGAATGTATCGCTGGTCATGCCACTACAGTAGGTGACACGATGGAACAAGCGATTGCCGGTGTGAATCGCGTCAGTCGCCGTAGCAATGATGTAGCAACAGCCATCGTCCAACACCACGGCGCTGTGTCCAACATGGCACAATCGGTACACCTGTCTGCAGCGGAGGCCGAAGATCTACACCACCATCTGCATCTGCTGCTGGCGACCGTGGCGGAGGCCAGCCCATTCATACAGACCAGCCTAGCCGGCATGCACACGATCCAGCATCGCCTAGTCTCGGCGATGGACGGACTCAATACCTTGCCCAGTCGTATCGAACCAATCACCCAAGCACTCTACAAAATCATGCCCAACGATTTAGGCAGCCACAAGGAAAGAGCTGGCCAGTAGGTAACCAACACTAGAAAAACCAACATGGTCATCATCCACGGCAAAGTAGCGACGGTCACCTCTGAAAGCCCCATATTGGTCAGACCACTGGCCACATAAAGATTCAAGCCAACGGGGGGGGTGATCATGCCAATCTCCATATTGACCGTGATAATAATGCCAAAGTGGACTGGGTGGATCCCCATTTGGGTCGCTACCGGAAATAATAATGGGGCCATGATCAACACAATAGAGGAAGGCTCCATAAAATCGCCGGCCAACAACAGGATAAGGTTGACGGCCAACAGGAACAGAATTGGTCCCAATCCCTGCGCCACCATCCAGCTGGTCAGGTTCTGAGGGATATTTTCAAAGGTCAATAGAAACGAAAAAAGGATGGCATTGGTGATGATATAGAGGAGCATCGCACTCATGTTAGCTGAAGAGAGCAGAACCTTGGGGACGTCGGCTATCCGCAAATCATGATGCACAAACACGGCCACGCAAAAAGCATACACAGCACTGACAGCGGCAGCCTCCGTGGGGGTAAATAGGCCCGAATAGATGCCCCCCATCACCACAAAAATCAGGGATAACCCCCAGACGCTGTCACGAAAAGCCAGCCAACGCTCGTGCCAGCTGGCTACCGGCTGGCGCGGATAGTTGCCTCGGCGTGCCCGCTGCCAAGTGACCGATCCCAACATAACCGCCAGAAATAGCCCGGGAACCACGCCCGCCATAAACAAGGCACCAATGGAGGTATTGGTGGCGACGGCATACATCACCATTACGATGGAAGGCGGGATCAAAATTCCTAAGGCACCCGATGAAGTGATCACCCCCACTCCAAACTCCTTGGGAAAACCAGAACGCACCATCGCTGGAAATAAAATGGAACCAATAGCCACCACGGTGGCTGGAGACGAACCGGAGATAGCGGCAAACAAAGCACACGACACCACTCCCGCCAACCCGAGGCCACCGTGCCAATGACCCACCATGGCGTTGGCAAAACGCACCATCCGTCGCGCCACTCCACCATGGGTAAGAAAGTTGCCTGCCAGGATGAAAAACGGAATGGCCATAATTTCAAACTTTTCAATGCCCGTGAATAGCTTCAGGGCCACGGCTTCGATCGGAACCGTGGTAAGGGTGAACAGGTAAATGAGAACGGTCAGCCCCAGCGCAATGGAAATCGGCATGCCGGTAATGAGCAAAATGGCCAACAGACCAAAGATAATGATGCCACTCACGGTTGACGGGGCTCCTTCTCTGCCATAATTTCGACAATACGATGATGTTTCAGGTCGTAAGGGTGCATGTCATTGTCCTGAAGATACACCGTGCTCTCATCGGCGATATCGTGGATGCCTTCCACGTGGGCATGCTCGTAGTGAGGCAAGACGCCACAGCGGAAAAATTGCCATGCTGTTTGCAAAAAGCGCCAACTCATCAAGTAAGATCCCAACGGGATGCAGAGGTAAACCCACCACATAGGCAACTCCAAATCGGCAGATGTTTGGTCGGTTTGACTGATCGCCCAGACAAAATGGCCCCCTAAAGTGCCGATAATAGCGGTAAACAAAGCCCCCCAGACCAGCCCAAACAGGACAATTTGGCGCCGGGTCTGGTCCTCAAGCCGGTGGATGCCCA
>JADGCM010000105.1 GCA_015228995.1 Magnetococcales bacterium | reverse complement strand
AAGCCGGTATGGCCATGGCTGTGACTCAGATTGCTGCCGCCACTGCGGCGGTGTCATGGATGGTGATTGAGTGGCTGCGCCACGGCAAACCCAGTGCGCTCGGTATTGCCACCGGTGCGGTGGCGGGTCTGGTCGCGATTACGCCTGCCTCTGGTTTTGTCGGTGCTAGCGGTGCACTTGTTATTGGTGCAGCGGCCGGTTTCTTCTGTTTCTTTGGGGCCACAACCCTCAAACGGGCCATGAGATATGACGACTCTTTAGACGCCTTTGGTGTCCACGGCATTGGTGGGATTGTCGGTGCCTTACTCACCGGTGTCTTTGTCTCAGCTGATCTCGGTGGTGTTGGCTTTGCCGATGGCGTCACCATGGCCAGCCAGGTGACCATACAGCTGATCAGCATTGTGGCGACTGTCATCTATTGTGGGGTTGTCAGCTTCGTGTTGTTGAAATTGATTGACCTTTTGGTTGGCTTGCGTGTGACCGATGAGCAAGAAACCATCGGCCTCGACATTTCGCTACATGACGAGCGGGGCTATAACTGGTAAATAGGTTGGCTTGCCGATTGCGTCATAAAATAGCGTGTAGCGAGCGATCCGTCCTCACCTTTAGTCCCATCGCTGCTTATGTGGCGATGGGGCGATGAGTTTAGGTTCAATGTATATCAATCGAGGATACCTATCATGAACAAATTTCCCAGTAAAATTCCCATAGCCGGGCTGGGTGTGGCTATTTTTGCCTTGGCCGGCCCGGTCGCAGCAGAGGAAGCAGCAGGCGACTTTACCGTGACTTCCAATATTTCTCTGTATTCGGACTATGTGGCTCGTGGGGTGACCAACAGTGACAGCAAGCCGGCCCTGCAAGGCAGTGTCAAACTAGCCCATAACAGTGGCCTCTATGTTTCGGCTTGGGCCAGCAATGCTAGATTCGAGTGGATGAACAATGATATCCCTGGGGCAAAAGATAGCCCTGACATAGAGGTCGATTTATCTGCTGGTTGGGGCGCTGAGTTTGAGAATGGCCTCAGTGTTGACGTGGGCATCTTGCGCTATTTATATCCAGGCGTGCCTAGTTATCGGAACATGCCCTACACCGAGTTCTACGCCGGCATGGGTTACAAGATCGACGATTTGAACCTGAGTGGTAAGTATTATTACTCGCCGAGCTTCACGTTGGCGCCCAATGGTGAGTCGGCTTCCTATGTAACAGCGACCGCAGAGTATGCGTTGCCGTACGAGGTCAAGATTGGCGCTAGCTATGGCCACTCCTTTGGCAGCGCCTTTAGAGTGCTTGGAACCAGCAGTTATGATGACTACCGTATTGGTGTCAGCAAGGACATCTCTGGTGTCGTTGCTTCGCTCAACTGGTACGATACCAACAGCCGCGGCAAACAACTCAATGGTTCTTTGGCTGACGGCCGTCTCGTAGTCGGGCTCAGTAAAGACTTCTAACCCTTGGCTATCCGCTCCATCTGCTCCAGCTGCGCCTCATCGGGCAGCGAGCAGAGGAGCTGGGTATGTTGTTCAATCAGCTCTGCTGGCCAGTGCCACCATTGAACCTTCAACAGCCGTTCAATAATTTTCTGGCTAAAACGGTACCTTAAAATCCGTGCCGGAACGCCGCCAACGACCGAGTAAGGAGGCACATCCTTCGCAACGAGTGCCTTCATACCAATAATGGCTCCATCCCCAACTGTCACTCCTTCTCGAATGGAACAGTCATATCCGATCCACACGTCGTTGCCAATAGTCGTGGGGCCACTTGCGTAGTTGGTTTTCTTACCAGTTCGGTAAATCGCATCACTGTCGTCAAACAGTTGCGCCTTTTCTAAAAATGGGTAGGTAGAAATCCACTCCGAGCGATGATTGCTGCCTCCCGTTAGAAAAGTAATGGGCCCCTTGATCGAACAGAATTTACCAATCCGAATATGCGAATGCTGTCCATAGAAATCAACCAATAACTGCCCAAAAATGTAGCTATAGGGGCCAATCGTCACCAGTTCATGGCCATCTGGTAGATAATAAGATTGCCCCGTTTTTGATTCAGCATGGTTAAGGGTGATGATCACCGCTGCCAGCTCCAGCTGGTGCCACTGGCACTGTCCTGCAATATTACTCCCAGATCGGTCAGTGCTTGACGGATCTGGTCGGCTTCAGCAAAGCGCCGCCCCTGGCGTGCCTCATTGCGCTGGCACACCAAACGCTCAATTTCGGCTGCATCGATTGCCGCCAGTGACGGACGACGCTGGAACCAGCTATTGACATCGGTGTTGACGAGGCCGAGCACCGTTCCCAAGCGACGGATCTGCCCAGTCATCGCACAGGCTAGGGCCCGATCCCGTTGTGTAACAGCACTATTCAGTTGACGCACCAACTCAAACAGCACCGCTAAGGCCTGGGAGGAGTTAAAATCATCATTCATGGCCTGGAGGAAGCGTTTCGTCTCTCGATCCGACTGATCCAGTGGTTCCGCAACCGGTTCGCAAGGGGAATCTCCAGTCAGTGGCAGAGCGGCCCGTAACGCTCCGTAAATACGATCCATGGCCGCCTGCGCTGCCGCCAGCAAGGCGTAACTAAAATCAAGCGGCGAACGGTAATGGCTGTTAAGAATAAACAAACGGATAGTTTCTCCGGGGTAATGCTGCAACAGATCCTCAATGGTCAGAAAATTACCCAAACTCTTGGACATTTTCTCACGTTGGCCATCGGCAGCGACCACATTAACGAAGCCGTTATGCACCCAGTGGCGTACCCACGGGTGACAACCAACAGACCCCTCACTTTGGGCGATTTCGTTTTCGTGATGAGGGAATACCAAGTCGAGTCCACCGCCATGGATGTCAAATTGCTCCCCTAAGTAGCGCATGCTCATTGCCGAACATTCAATATGCCAGCCAGGCCGCCCATCCCCCCAGGGTGACGGCCAATAGGGTTCACCCGCTTTAGCAGCCTTCCATAACACAAAGTCAAGCGGATTGTGTTTATGTTCGTTTACCGTCACCCGTGATCCCGCTTCCAGATCGGTCAACGATTTACCCGATAATTGACCATAGTGGTGACAGCGGTCGACACTAAACAACACGTCGCCATCGCTTTGGTAGGCGAGACCGTTTGCCAATAGCCGACCGATCAACTGCTGCATGTCGGCGATATGATCGGTAGCACGTGGCTCGATATCAGCGGGCAGCACCGCCAAGGCGGCCATATCTTGCTGAAAAGCCTGGATGTAGCGCCCCGTCAATGCCTCTATCGATATCGCTAGCTCACCAGCACGGCGAATGATTTTATCGTCGATATCGGTAAAGTTGCGTACGTAACGCACCTGTAAACCGGTTGCGCGCAGATAGCGCACCATCATGTCAAACACCACCATGACCCGTGCATGACCGATATGACAGCGGTCGTAAACCGTCATGCCACAGACATACAGGCCAACATGACCCGGTTGCCGCAGTTGCAAAGGCTCTTTGCGGCGTGTCATGGTGTTATAGATCTGGATGGTCATGAACGATACTTCAACCATAATGCGTAGCTATGTTTGTCATGACCGCGCCGAGCCAGCACTTGCTCCAATGTGCTGCGGGCCTGAACAGACAACCCATCGCCCACACCGTACCACCACTTTTTTACATGGGATACCGGCTGATCCATATCCTCCGCCAACGCCCGAATATAGACCGATGCCATCAGACCATTGCCATACAGCCGTTCACCAATCTTCTGTAACTCCGTGCCGCGCATCGTTAGGACACACCTTTTATGCTAGACTTATTGTTTGGGGATCTCCGAGTGCAATCGTTACAAAACGACTACAGGAAAACGACAGCAATCACTATGCCAAAAAGGGTTAAATTATGTCGGTTTATACGCAGGTTGGTTTGCCAGAATTGGTCACCCTATTGGAGCGATATCCGCTGGGCACCTTGGTCTCTTTAAGCGGTATGACCAATGGCATCGATAACAGTAATTATCGCTTAGAGACCAGTGGCGGTGTCTACGTATTGACATTGATCGAAAATAGCGCCCAAGTGGAACGGCTGCCGCAGCTACTTGCTCTATTGACGCATCTGTCAAAAAATGCCATCCCTTGTCCGTTGCCGATTGCCGATAACAGTGGTCAGTTGTTACAACAGCTCGCCGGTAAACCGGCCCTATTGGTTAACCTGCTGCCCGGTTGTTCACCCACGGCACCCACGGCAGGCGAGTGTTATCAGGTCGGGCAACTATTGGCCAACATCCACCGAGTTGGGCAACATTTTTCCCCTCAGCCGAGCAATCTCAATGGTCTACCGCAGTGGCGGATGCTCCTTGATCGGCTGCGGCCGCTGCTCTTTGAGCAGCAACCGGAGTTACTACGACAGATCGAGCAAGAGATTGATCGGCTCAGTGATGGCTTCTTTAACCAATCAATGCCTGCTGGCCTCTGCCATAGTGATCTATTTCCAGACAATAGTCTATTTGTGGATGGGAAACTAACCGGTGTACTTGATTTTCACTTTGCTTGTCACGAGCAATTGATCTATGACGTTGCCATCATGATCAATGCCTGGGGCTTCCAAGCAGACGGTTCCCCTAATCTAGACCGGCTGCGGGCCCTGTGGCAGGGCTATTGCGCTCTACGTCCACCCGTGACAGAGGAGTTGGTGGCCTTCAACGACGCGTTACGCGCCGCCGCTATGCGCTTTTTATTGACACGATTACGCGACCGCTATTTCCCGCGTACCGGTCAGCAAGTGCTACGTAAGCCCCCGGAGGAGTACCTAACACGGTTGCAATTTCATCAACAACACAGAGCGTTCCTACAGTTTGAAGGCTTGTAGATCGGTGTCCATCATGCCAGCAATCTGCCGGGCATCTTGAGCTTGTTCAGTGACTGTAGTGCTGATAGCACGCATTTTTTCTGCAGCGGCTACCACACCGCCGATATGACCAGCTAATTCTTCGGTCTGTTGTAGCGTTCCAGCTACCGTATTGGTGATGACCCCACTGTGATCAGAGGTTCTTTCTACCAAGAGGGTCATCTCCCCCACTCCTTGGGTGGCGGATGAGACATTTCTCGTCACTTCATCAATGCCTTGGGCAATTTCTAAGACGCTGCGGCTGACATCCGCAATTTCTCGATTGATATCACCTACCAGCTGGGATACCGACGCCGTTTCTTGGGAAGCGGCCCCCATGGAGCGCGCAATTTCTGCCACAGTTTGTGACTGCTCCATCATGGCGCCGAGAATATCGCTATTGGCAGAACGAATGCGCTGCACCCGTTGGCTAATCGCCGTCATCGCTTGGTTAACATGGTCCGTCTGGTCCTGTATGCGTTGGATACGCGCCTGCACCTCATCAGTGGCCTTGGCAGTTTGGCGCGCCAGTTCTTTAACTTCGTCCGCAACCACCGCAAAGCCTCGGCCAGCATAGCCAGCTCCAGCTGCCTCAATGGCGGCATTCAGGGCGAGCATATTGGTCTGTTCGGCGATATTACGGATTAATTCCACCACGGCGATAATTTCATGGGCCGATTGTGCCAAGTTGGTCATGACCACACTATTATTAGCCACCGACTGACTCGCCTGTTCCGACTCTTCGGCGGCCTTGGCGCAGTTTACTCGAACATCGTTGAGAGAGGCATTCATCTCCTCTACCGCAGAAGCCACTGTAGCAATGTTACGACTGGACCGTTCTGAAGCTCCTTGGACGGCATTCATGCTGTGGGATAATTTATTCGCAGCCGTTGCCACCGAGTCAAGGCTGACGCTTGACTCCTCCGCAGCAGCAGAAATAGAGATCATGTTGTTGTTGGTCTCCTGAGCCGACCGCAACACATCGACCATATATTCCGCCATGGCCTCCACGGCTTGGTTGGCCCCAGCCATGTTGTCGTTGAGCGCCGCCACGATCAGGCTGACCCTCTCGCCCTTACTGCGCAGATCACCTTCCCCAGTGGTAAGTTGATCCGCCACTTGGTTGAGATCAGCGGCGCTGTCTGTTAGCCGATGGGCGTGTTCGACAATCCCCCCCATTAGACGGCGCAGGTTGGCCACCATGGTTGCCATGGCAGCAATCAGCACCCCAATCTCGTCTTTGCGGTCCTGATTTAGCCTCACGGTCAGATCTCCTGCTGCTAGTTGGCTGGTGACAGCCACGACTTGCTTGACCGGATTCAATACCAGTCGTTGCAGTAAGGCGTACAGCTCGATGCTGGTGATCAAGCTCAACACCATGATC
>JADGCM010000104.1 GCA_015228995.1 Magnetococcales bacterium | reverse complement strand
TGTATGGAGGCACCATCATCTTGTACGAAGGGGGCAAGGCTGTTGGTAGTGGCAGATTGACTGCTGATGGGGGTTGGACCGTCGGGGGTGTCAAACTGACCAGCGGCTATCATACCCTGACTGCGGTGCAGACCGACTCTAATAACGAGACCAGCAGTCCCTCTGAGTCCCTGACGATTTTGGTGGATAGCAATGCCCCGGCTGCTCCTTATATTTGGGCGGTGAACGGTATTTCCTCTGCTGTGTCAGTGTCCAATGGTGTTGGCTTGTCCGTTGAAGGTGGCGGTACAGCTGGTGCAATGGTGCAGCTGTTCAACGATGTCAACAAAAATGACAAGATCGATTCCGGCGAGCTGTTGGCTGCCAGCAGTGTCGGTGATGATGGTGTTTGGAGCGCTTCTATCGACCTCTCTGGTGGTGTCCATAGTACCATCAAGGCTATTCAAACCAATGTCGCTGGTAACAGCAGCATGGCTTCAAAAGCAGCACCGACCATTACCGTGAATACCCCGGGTGGGTTAAGTCTTGATGCTGCTGATGATACCGGTATCAAGGGTGATTTCATCACCAGCAAGCAAAGTGGCTTGACCATCTCTGGCACCGCCACAACTGCCAGGGTAATCCTATTTGTCAACGGTGATATGTTTTCTGAAGCACCGGTGACGAAGGGACGGTGGCAGACCGATCTGTTTCTGGAAGGGGGCGCATATTCTATAGCGGCTGCGGGAGCCGATGCGAATGGCGAGCAGACAAGCGATACCTCCATCCCGTTCACTTTGGTGGTGGATACGACCCCGCCTGAATCCCCCTACCTTGCGACCGTCGGCGGGTATGATGCTTATGAGGGTGCCTTACTAGAAAACGCGAAGAATGTGCTCTTTACTGGTGGGGGTGAACCAGGTGCTACAGTGGAGCTTCTTAAAGGCAGTACCAGTCTCGGTACAGGTAGTGTTGATTATGAGGGTAGGTGGACTGTTACGGTACCCAAGCTCAGCAGTGGCAACAACTTCATCACAGCCCGGCAGACTGATCTGGCCGGTAACGTAGGTATGTTTTCAGTGGGGCTATATGTCTCGGTCTCCGGTCCAGCAAGGCCTACTGGATTGGACTTGCTAGCGACTGATGATACGGGTACTTATAATGATGATAATGTCACTAGCAAGACGGCCTTAACCATCACTGGTACTGGGGCAGAGGGTGCTACGGTGACTCTGTTGGATGGCAGCAAGAGTGTGGGCACGGCTGTCGTTAAGAGTGACGGCATTTGGAGCGTCCCGACAAAAGGCTTGACCGATGGGGTCCATGACTTCACGGCGACGCAAAAGGTGGCTGGTGAGGATGCCAGTGGCGCCTCCGATCCATTATCTGTCACCGTTGTGACCAAGCTGGCGGCTCCGGTTGTCTATAACCTCTTTACCAGCCAGACGGAAGGCTTGACCGTCAGTGGTACCGGCGTGGCGGGTAACATCGTCACCTTGTCGGTCAATGGCAAAGGTCAAGGGGAGGCTGTTGGCGTTAATGAGGATGGTACGTGGATTGCCCCTGTTTACACGTTTCTCACGTCGGGTACCCATAGCATCACCGCCACTCAAACCAATCCTTTGGTTGGTTTGACCAGTGTTTCTTCGAATAAAGCGTCGTTGGTTATCGATAATGTGCCGCCAGCGGCACCGACCAAATTGGACTTGGCGGCGGCGAGTGACAGTGGCAAGTCTAACAGCGATAACCTGACTGCGGCGGGTAAAAGCCTGACCATCACCGGCACGGGTGAAAAAGGGGCGACGGTACGGCTGTTTGACGTAAATAATGGTCAACTGGCTACCAGCGGTGGGTTGGTAAACGATAAGGGGGTGTGGACGGCGGTTATTCTCGAGGGCTTGCCTGCTTTTGATTTTATCACCAGCTATGCCATCCAAGCGCAACAGACCGATGCGGCGGGTAACGTTGGCCCGCTGTCGACAGCGTTGTCAATCAATGTTTATGAAGCCTTTACGCCGGAAGCTCCTGCTGTGACGGGTCTGTTGGCAGCGGATGATACCGGTTTCCCAGGCGATTACATCACCAACAAGACCAGCTTTACCGTCACCGGTTTGGGTTACAGCGGTGCTGATGTGGTGCTGTATGAGGGTAGCAAAAGCATCGCTACCGCCACCGCCACCGGTGAC
This sequence comes from Magnetococcales bacterium, assembly GCA_015228995.1. Classification (GTDB taxonomy): domain Bacteria; phylum Pseudomonadota; class Magnetococcia; order Magnetococcales; family JADGCH01; genus JADGCH01. The sequence continues at coordinate 4,081 of JADGCM010000104.1, read as the reverse complement.
GGTAATTGGAGCGCTAAAGTCTCTGGCTTGAGCCAGGGTTACCATGCCCTAACCGCTAGACAGTCAATCAGTGGCGAGTTTAGCGAAGCCTCACCAGAACTAATCGTCAGTATCGATACCACTGCCCCGGCAGCGGTGACCGGCATGAAATACACGGATGGTCTCATCATGGGCGGTAATGGCGAATCTGGGGCTGCCATCACCCTGTTCAACGATAGCAATAAAAATGACCGGGCCGATGAAGGCGAAGTGGTCGCAGCGGTACCCATCTATGAAAGTGGTTCCTGGGCTACCGAAATCGGCGGGTTAGCAGACGGTCGATATAGCTTTAAGGCCATCCAAAGCGACACCGCTGGTAATGTCAGTAAAGTCTCCGCCCCGGTCACTGTCCGCATCGGCGATTCGTCGTCTACTCCCACTGGCTTGGCCCTGCTGACCAGTGATGACAGCGGTGTGTCGGGCGATGGTATTACCAATAAGAGCACCTTGACTGTAACCGGTGGTGGTGAACCAGGGGCTAAAGTGGCCCTGTTCGATGGCAGCAGTAGCAAGGGGACCGCGACCATTAGTGCGGCTGGGGATTGGAGCGTTAAACTCTCCGGCTTGAGCCAAGGGAGCCATATTCTGACCGCCAAGCAGTTGGTCGATGGCGAATGGAGTGAAGCGTCACCAGAACTAAACGTCAGCATCGATACCACTGCCCCAGCAGCGATTACCGGTATGAAATACGCCGATGGCCTCATCAGCGGCAAAGGCGAAGCCGGGGCTGTTCTCACCCTGTTCAACGATAGCAACAAAAATGACCGGGCCGATGACGGCGAGGTGGTTGGTGAGAGCTTTACCGTTGATGAAACAGGCAATTGGAGCAGCGGCGTCACCCTGGATGACGGTCGGTATAGCTTTAAGGCGATCCAAAGCGATTGGGCCGGTAATGTCAGTAAAGTCTCTGCATTGACCTTCCGCATCGGTGGTTCGATATCGACTCCCACTGGCTTGGCCCTGCTGACCAGCGACGATAGCGGTGTGCCGGGCGATGGCATTACCAATAAGAGCAGCTTGACTGTAACCGGTGGTGGTGAACCAGGGGTCAAGGTGGCCCTGTTTGATGGCAGCAGCAGCAAGGGGACCGCGACCATTAGTGCGGCTGGGGATTGGAGCGTTAAACTCTCCGGCTTGAGCCAAGGTAACCATGTCCTGACCGCCAAACAGCTGGTCGATGGCGAGTGGAGTGAAGCGTCACCAGAACTAAGCGTCAGCATCGATACCACTGCCCCAGCAGCGGTGACCGGTATGAAATACAAAGAGGGTCTCATCAGCGGTAGCGGCGAAAAGGGAGCCAGCCTCACCCTGTTCAACGATAGCAATAAAAATGACCGGGCCGATGAAGGCGAGGTGGTTGGTGAGAGCTTTACCGTTGATGAAACAGGCAACTGGAGCAGCAGCGTCACCCTTGAGCTCGGCAAATATAGTTTTAAGGCCCTGCAAAGCGACTTGGCCGGCAATGTCAGTAAAATCTCGGCAGCACTGCCGGTTACCGTCCGTGATGGCACGATAACGCCTCCTACTGGCTTGGCTCTGCTATCGATTGATGACAGCGGTGCCGCGAGCGATGGCATCACCAATAAAAGCACTGTCAGTGTGATCGGCAATGGTGAAAGCGGCTCCAAAGTGGTGCTGTTCGAGGGCAGCACCGCCAAAGGAACCGCCACTGTTACCCCCGCTAATAACTGGAGCATTAAGGTCGCTGGCTTGAGCCAGGGAGCCCATACCCTGACCGCGCAACAGCTGCTTGATGGCCTCGAAAGTAACCTATCAGACCCGTTTGAGGTCATCATCGATACCAGTGCCCCCAGTACCCCGACGGGCTTGGACTTGGCTGCCAGCAGCGATGGCGGCCCATCAGACAGCGATAATATCACCAGTGTCACCGAAAATCTGGCCTTCAGTGGCCGGGGCGAGGCCGGCAACTCGGTGATCCTGTTTGTTGACAAAAATAAAAATAGCAAGTTCGACAGTGGCGAAATACGCGCCAGCGAGGCCATTACCATCGATGGCGAGGGCAATTGGAGCGGCATCTTGGCCACCTTGACGGCTGGCAGCCACGCCGTGGTTGCCAGTCAAAGCGACTTGGCTGGTAATGTCAGCAAGGGTAGTGTCGCCGTGAACGTGGTGGTCGACACCGACGCCCCCGCTGCCCCGACCAAACTGGATTTGGCCGCTGCCGACGATAGCGGTAGCAACAAAAGTGACAATATCACCGCCCGCGCCAGTGACTTGACCATCAGCGGTAGTGGCGAAAAAGGGCTGCGCCTCTATTTGTTCGATGGCGACACCACCGACATCGGCAGCGCCTTGGCCACGACCACTGTTAGCAGCAGTGGTCAATGGAGCATCGATATCGCTGCCTTAACGGTGGATAAACACGCTATTCGTGCCGTGCAGTCAGACTTGGCTGGTAATCTCAGCCCGGCCTCGACGGCGTTGGAACTGGAGATCATCGTGTCGGAGCCACCAAAGCCACCGACCGCCTTAGCCTTACTGGCTGGCGATGATAGCGGTGTCTCTAACAGTGACGGTATTACAAATAAAAACAAAGGCTTGACCATTACCGGCGACTCGGTAGCCAGTGCTCAGATAAAACTGTTTGCCGCCGGCAGTGTTGTCGGTACCACCGCCGCCAACGCTGCTGGCAAGTGGAGCGTCAAGTTGGCCAGTTTAGATTCTGGGGCACACGCCTTCACGGCCCAACAAACCACCGATACCGGCACCAGTGCCGATTCAGATCCGCTGGCCGTCACTATCGACACCAGCTCGCCCGCTGCCCCCTCCGAGTTGCAGGTTGATGGCAGCCAATTGCCTATTTATACCTCAGCCGATGGCGCTGGCCTGACCATCACCGGCTTCGGTGAGGAGGGGGCGCAGTTGTTGCTGTTCGACGACATCAGCAAAGATGGCAAGATCAACAGCGGCGAGCTGTTGAAGACTATCAGCGTCGTGGGCACTGCTTGGGAAACCACCATCGACCTGTTTGGCGGCAGCCACACCATCAAAGCGATCCAAACCAACGCTGCCGGTACCGCGAGTAAGGCCTCGGCGGCGTTAGCCATCGTGGTGTCGACCCCAGGCGGTTTTGATCTGGCCAGCGATGATGATATCGGCCTTTCTAATACGGATAATATCACCAGCAAAGGCAGCGGTTTGACCCTGTCCGGCAGTGCCACCAACGGCGCAAAATTCGTGAGCCTGTACGTCGATGGGATCTTTTTCGCCACCGCAGCGGTCACTAAGAACTCATGGAAAACCGACCTGAGCCTATCGGGCGGCAGCACTTACACGATCACCGCCTCCCAAACCGACAGTAATGGCACTGAAAGTTTGCAATCCATCCCCTTCAGCCTAGTCGTCGATGAAGATGACCCTGAGGCCCCCACCGAAATGACCATTGCCGATCAGCCTGTGGCCGAACAACACATCAGTAACAAAAACAGCAATCTGGTGATCGCGGGTCATGGTGAATCCGGGGCCAGAGTTACTTTGTTGGAAGGCAAGACCAGCTTGGGTACAGCCGATGTCGATGGCGATGGTCATTGGCGGCTGGTGCTGGCTAAAATCAGCGACGGTTCTCATATTCTAACGGCGAAACAGACTGATGTAGCCGGTAATATCAGTGCGCTCTCCGAGCAACCGTTACGGATCAGCATTGATGGCAAAGTTCCAGCAGCTCCGAGCGGCCTGAAATTCAGCAGCAGCACGAATATCGTCAGTGGCAGTGGTGAAGCGGAGGCCAGCCTCACCCTGTTCGAAGATGTCAATAACGACGAGAAATTCGATCCAGAAAGTGTCGATATCCTGGTTGATAGTGATAAGGTGACGACCAAGGGCACCTGGAGCATTGATGTGTCCTCGCTACCCACCGGCAAACATACCAATATCCGCGCCGTGCAGACCGACGCCGCTGGCAATGTCAGCAAGGCTTCTAGTGCCCTGAGTGTCACCATTGCCGCCGCCAGCCTGTCGCGGGCGGTACAGAGTTATATGCACCCCTCACCCATTGACCTTTTTACCCCTCACCCCCCAACCC
>JADGCM010000103.1 GCA_015228995.1 Magnetococcales bacterium | reverse complement strand
ACCTTGGTTTGGTGGGTGATGACCGGCAGGATGAAGGTCTCACCGATGGTATAGGCGGTGGCATTGTCGTCGGTAAAGAGGATGGCTTGTTCTTGACGGTGTTGTCGCAGCAGGGACCAGACCATGCGTAGCTTGGCCCGTGAGGCACGCGCCAATTGCTTTTGCATCCGGTAGGCGGCATAGGCATCGCGTCCTTCTTTGGAGCGGAAGCAGACTTGGATGAACCGCTGCCAATCGCCATCACGAGAAAAGGTGAGGCCATTGGCGGTGGCAAAGCGGCGATAGTGGTCGTAAGCAGCGACATAAGCCTGTTGCTCATCGGCATCTAACCAGATCGGGATCGTCTGGAGGCGATAGGGAGAGAGAAAAGAACCCTCTAGCTCAGTAATTTCGCTGCGGTGGCAGATCGGGCCCAGCAGTTCATTCAGGGCAGCGGTGCTGCCGTCGGCCTGTTCCGGTGTGGCGGTCAAGCCGAGGCGAAACGGTGCAATCGATAAAATGGCGATATGACGGGTGGTGGCGGCTGGCAAGTGATGGCACTCGTCACAAATCAACAGGCCAAAACGATTGCCAATGCGTTCGATATGGATCAAAGCGGAATCGTAGGTGCTGACAGTAATGGGGTGGAGCAGGTGGTCGCCCCCTCCCATCAGGCCGATGGGTTGTTGGAATGCCGAGGTCAATTGTTCGAACCACTGATGCAGTAAATCGATGGTGGGAACCAATATCAGTGCATCACGGCCGGTCATAGCAATGGCTTGGCGTGCCACCAAACTTTTGCCAGCACCAGTTGGCAAAACGATGACGCCGCGTTGGTCACAGGCCAGCCAAGCCCGCAACGCTTGCTGTTGATGGGGGCGCAACGCCGGTTCGTTATGACCGCGTAAGTCGCGTTTCTGGAACTGACGTGCCTGGTCGTTGAATGGGATTGTTAGCCGGTGTAGCGTGCGCAGAATCGGTCCATAGTCGCAGGCACGGGCTCGGTAACAGTGGCTGCGCTCATCCCACTGCACATAGTTGGCGACTTGGACCAACTCGTCGGCTGTTGCTTGAATACAGAGCGTGCCTTGATCGAAGGTGACCTGGACCATGTACGACCATCTATTCCAGCAATTTCTCCACTGTGTAGACCAATATGGTTGGGTTATGTTGCCAGCAGTCGCCCGATAAACCCGCTTTGGCACAGAGATGCGTCAGAAAATCAACTGGATTAGGCAACTGATGCCATACTTGCGGTAAGAAGGTAGCCCGCCGACCATTCTGCATTAAAATGACGCCGTGGTGTCCCGGTTGTAGCCGGGCGATCAAGTCGGCCCCGTCGCGATAGGGAAAAGGCTGCGGTGGCGTCAGCAACGACACCTCAATTTGTGTCTTGGCCAGATCAACGGCCGTTAACGGCTGAAAACGTGGATCGTGCAGGGCGGCAGCAACGCCGTTTTCCAGTACATCCGCTGCCAGCGGTCGATAGGGCTCCAGACTGCCGATGCAGCCGCGCAACTGTCCATCCATGGAGAGGGTGACAAAACAAGCCCCTTTTTCTGCCAGGGTGTTGTCTTCAGCGATGAGCTGCTCCGGTCTCAGACCGGGCTGCCCATTGAGCCGGGCGGTCAGGTGTTGCCGGACCCAGCGTGGTAATTGGGACATGGTGGACTCCTCTTGAATAGTGAATTTCCCCTCACCCCCTGAGGGAGCACGAAGCAGGTTCATCGTAACAGAGATAGCTCGCATAGCCGACCACCCGCTGCTTATCGCCAGCGGTATCACCGGAGGTACGGTAATCGGCCAGTGTCACCTGCCACCGCTGTTGTTGCGCCAAATGCAGCAGGGCGGCCATGCCAGTATTGCCGCAGGCGTCACACTGTGCCATGGCACTTGGATCGCGCGCCAACATCGCTTGGTGGCACTGCTGATCTTTGGTCCGTGCTGCTTCGTAGGGGAGAAAATGGGACAGGTCGGACGAGTAAATCAGCAGGTCATCGGGCTGACGATAACGGTCAATGATTTCAGCCAGTCGTTGCGGCGGCATGCGACCAAATACCATCGGTACCAGCCGATAACCGCCGCTGCCGATGGTTTCCTGCAAGAACGGCAGATGCACCTCCAGCGAGTGCTCCAATTGATGGGGGGCTGGGTGGTTGGTGACATCCGGCTCATTGGCCACCATCCGGTTGATCAATTCCCAATCAACATCGATCGTGCCCAGCGGTGTTAAAAAGCGGTGATAATTACCGACCGATACCCCCTCTAGGTAGACCCGGTGGCTAGGTCCAATCAGGAAGACCCGCCGTGGTGACGCGGTCTGGTTGCTGACTGCTGCCCAATCGTTGGGCAGAGTGCGATAAGCGTGGGCGGCCGTATATCCGGAGTAGACATAACCCGCATGGGGGGCGACGATCGCCCGCGGCAATGGCCGCTCCACCGCCACCTGTTGCAGCAGCGAACGCACCATTTGTCTAAGTGCATCGGTTTGTTGTGGGTAAAATGTACCGGCAACCGCCGGAGGACGGGTATTGTATTCCATTGGTATAGTACCCAAAATTCAGTGCGCTATCTGCGCATCATCGCCAAAGATGTCTTGCAACGAGTGCGCATCCAAAATTCGGTCAGCCCATTCTTCCAGAACCTCCAGCTTGGCCTCAGCAACCCTTTTCTCAACCCAATTCGGGAGAGCAGGGAAGCGGCGGCGAAGTTGACGAAGCAAAAACTCGGAATTTCCTTCCCGTTTACCAATTTGAATGTTCTCTCGTGCAAATTGTGACAACATTGTAGTTATCTCCTGTTGTGGAACATGGGGTCTGGCCTGCTGAATGACTTGCTGTACAGCCGGGCTATCCATAGCTTTGAATGTTTTTGATAAGTACCTAAGGGTCTGATAGACGAACTCCATAGGGGCTTCACGCAATGATCGGCCGATTTTATCTAAAACTTGTAGCTGGTCTTCTTCACGAAAAGCGTATTTAAGTGACAACAATCCGGCACGCAAGGGTGGGTGATCGGATAGATCTTGGTCGTCTGTTACGACCAAATCCATGATGATAAAACGGAAATTCAGTAAGTAGGGTCGTAGGAATGGGTCCGCTTTCACCAGCGCCAGGAATTCATCGGCGACATAGCTGGCGTAGCGTCCGTGATAGATCAAAATGGGTACAATCTGTGGTAGAAAAGTCCAGTTTGGGTTTTCTCTGACCCACTGCTCCAAAGCGCGCATCATGTAGCGCAAGAACTGCCAAGCCACCTTACGAGGGGAGGAACTTTTATGGTCAAATACCACATAAATCATCGATTCGTCTTGTGTGGCGCTCTTTACCAGAAAGAGTTTATCACTGGTATGGTCGCGTAATTCTCGATCGATATGGGTGGTGTCAACCGGTTCTGGCGGCTCACTGCTCAGAGTGGCTACTGTTTCTGCGGGTAACTGCTCACGAACCAAAGCGTCAGCATTGTCCGGATACGACAGGATCGCACCAAAATAGTGATCGTGAATATCGTGGATGGAATCGCTTGTTGGTTGCGATGTCATGAAACCTCCTCCTGACCAGGATCATACCATGTTGAGCTGATTCCATCAATACGGCACACAATTTGCTCAACATTTCTGCGTAACCATTTTCGATGACTATCGAAATCAGCCCGCATTTTAACGATCTTCTCAAGGAGTTGTCATGTCGCGTCAGTTGGAAAAAACTCATGCAGCAAAAACAGCCGATGTCGCCGGTGTATCCGGTGAGCATTTAGAGCAGTATATCACGCGCATTGAGCGGATGGAGGAAGAAAAGTCCGAGTTGATGCAGGATATCCGCGATGTCTACCTGGAAGCCAAAGGTAATGGCTTCGATGCCCGTGTCATGCGGCAGATTGTGCGTATGCGCAAGATGGATAAACATGATCTGGATGAACAAGAGACCATGCTAGATTTGTATAAACAGGCGCTTGGCATGCAGTAATCACGGCTCTTCTTTCACAAGTACCCCCTCTCCACCTGTGGGAGAGGGAGTTGGGGGGGTGGGGAGAGCGTTCTGCGGTGCAAAAAATCGTTGAACTTATTCCGCACCGCACCATCTAAGGTCGGGTGTACGGTTTTTGTAGTGCATCTTTATGAGTGTCTGTAAATTGGGTATCTGTATATTGGTCGCGACGGGATGTTCGGTCTTATGTGAACGGTTCCTGTCGCGCTTTTTTTGTGTAAGTTGGCAACGTAGCATTTTAGTAATATGAATACGATTATGAGTACGATCACGGCGGTTTTGTCATTTCAAAAACGATTCAATAGTCTGTTGTATCGGGTACGTTGGGGGCTGTTTCGTTGTCACTACAGCCTGTTTCATCTGCTGCGTGGGCGGTTTCCTGGTCTCGGCCTCTATTTGATGCCGTCATTGGATCGCATGCACAACCGCTTGGTGACTATGCCCGAATATTGGGGAAACACGGATTAAAATTGTTCTGGTCGCTGTCAATGCGCGTTACCAGCACAGCTCTTTTGCAGTGCGTTGTTTGCTCGCCAATATGGGGGTCCTGCAACCGCATACGGTGCCGCTGGAGTTTGACCTCCAGAATGATCCCATTGCCATGGCGGAAGCGATCCTGGCCCATCAGCCTGCCATCGTTGGTATCGGGATTTACATCTGGAATGTGACCCTGTGTCACCGCTTGGTGCGCACCCTCAAGCGCTTACGGCGCGAGTTGGTGGTGGTGTTGGGGGGGCCGCAGGTCAGTCATGAAACGGCACAGCATCCCATCGTTGCTGACACCGATTATGTCATTACCGGCGAAGCCGATGTGGCATTTGGCCAACTGTGCCAAGCCATTTTGGTCGGGCAGCGGCCAGAGCAGACCATTCTGCCGGCACCGCTACCCGATTTAGCCGCACTCGATTTGCCTTACCACTATTACCGAGAGGAGGATATTGCCCACCGCATCCTCTACGTTGAATCTTCGCGAGGCTGCCCTTTTCATTGCACCTTTTGCCTATCGGCGCTTGATCATGCGGTGCGTTTGTTCCCGCTGGGGCCATTCTTGGCCGCCATGCAGCAACTGCTGGAGCGTGGCGCGAGGCGCTTCAAATTTGTTGATCGTAGTTTTAACTTGCACCTAGCACGGGCCGAGGCCATTCTCGATTTCTTCCTCACCTTCCTGCGCCGTCAACCCACTGAGGAACTTTTCCTCCATTTTGAAATGATACCGGACCGCTTGCCCGAATCGCTGCGGCAATTATTACAACAGTTTCCGGCTGGGGTAGTGCAATTGGAAATTGGTATCCAGAGTTTCAATGGTGAGGTACAGCAACAAATTTGTCGGCGTCAAGATGATCAACTGACCGAACAGAATTTGCGTTGGTTGCGGCAGTCTACCGGCATCCACCTCCATACCGACCTAATTGCCGGCCTGCCTGGAGAAGATTTAGCCAGTTTTGCCGCTGGTTTTGACCGATTGCTGGTTTTGGAACCCCATGAGATCCAGATTGGCCTCTTAAAACGGTTGCCGGGTACGCCGTTGGGGCAGGGGATGATCTTCAATCCAGATCCCCCATACGAGCTACTCTACAACCAAACAATTGATTTTACCACTATGCAACGGATCAAGAGGCTGTCTCATTACTGGGATATGATCGGCAATTCCGGGCGATTTCCCCACACACTGGCACTGTTGCGTCAGATAGGGGCGTCGCCTTGTGCCACCCTGATGCAACTGAGTGATTGGTTGTACGATCAGACAGCCGCCCTGCACGGCATCGCTCTGCGGCGTTTGTGCCAATTACTGGTGCAAGGTGGTGTGGAGTTGTTTCAGTTGGAGCTTACGCACATCCAGCAGGTGGTACTGCGCGATTATCAACGTGTTGATCCTGGCGGACAGCTGCCGCTGTTGGCACGACAATCACCACTAGCAGCCAACGGGGACACTGCCCAACCACGCCGCCAGCGCCGCCACCGATTCTGACCCCCTCACCCTCTTCCCACAAGGGGCGAGTCTTGACCCTCACCCCCCAGCCCCCTCTCCCACAAGGGGCGAGTCTTGACCCTCACCCCCCAACCCCCTCTCCCACAAGGGGCGAGGGGGAGTATGAGGGGGTGCGTGGAGGTGTTAAACTCGTTGTCTAAGTAAAGGGTAGATAGTTAAGGCTAACGGCCAAAGACATCATCGAGCGAACGGGCATCGAGGATACGTCTGCTCCAAAGATTGATCTTAACCGTATCGGCCTTGCTTATTTTTTTCAAAATCTTTTTTGGTACCTGACCAAAACGGTACTGCGTTTGGCTCAGCAAAAGGCCAAGCTGGCCTTCCTTGATACCTTCCTTGATGC
>JADGCM010000102.1 GCA_015228995.1 Magnetococcales bacterium | reverse complement strand
AATGGGTGCGCGACCAGGGCGGTGTGACAGCGATGGAGCAACGTAATATCCGCAAGGCTGAACGGCTCTACCAAGCCATCGATGCTTCCGACTTCTACCACTGTCCTACCGAGGTGGCGAGTCGGTCGCGGATGAATGTCCCTTTCACGCTGTCCAATCCGGCATTGACTCCCCAATTTGTCGCTGAAGCCGAGCAGGCAGGGCTGGTAGCATTGGCCGGTCACCGTTTAGTGGGAGGAATGCGGGCATCGATCTACAACGCCATGCCTGAAGAGGGGGTTGGGGCACTGGTTGACTTTATGTACAGCTTTGCCAGTAAACAGGGTTAGTAGTGGAGGCATGTTGTGATGGCACAGTCTGACGCCAGTACCGTTTTTCACGATTTATCGGTGGATCAATTCAAGCAGACGTTGCGGGCACGGTTGCGAGAGATCAAAGTCCCTGTTTTTCACCACCAACATTTGGTGCTGGTCGATTAGTTTCGAGGTCACTATTTTTGCGATAGTGGTTCCCTTAGAGGAAGAGATTTGTTACAATGAGGCGGGTTGTTGTTGCGTCTTCTGAGGTTTAATAGTGGGCGGGAGTGGTCTCAATGAGCGGTCTGCAAATACTGTCGATCGAAAAGTTTCGCGATAGCCTCCAGGCGCGTCTCAGGGATGTTAAAGTCTCCTCTTTTCATCAGCAGCATTTGGCTCTGATTGACTATATCGCCGAGCTGTACGGTTGCGTTCAGGAGCTGCAGCGCCACGCTCCTACGGATACCGATAAACAAACCATCGAGCGGGTGATTGGTAAACTGAAGGGGTATGTGCTCAAGCACTTCCAGGAAGAGGAAGAGTACATGCATCGGGTTGGGTTTGTTGGTCTTGAGCACCACGTTCGGGCCCATCGGAGATTTGTGGAATCGGTATTGGCCGCAGAGCAACGCATCTGGCGTGAATCAGTCACCTACGTGGTTGAGTTGTTGCATCTGACGGTAGGTTGGTTGTTCGATCATATCAACAACGTCGACATGCTCTACACGCGTGCAGCACAAGGGGAGCAGATTGATCCGAGCAAGTTCCTTTCCTCATCCAAGCAGCAACCAAAAAGAGCGGCGGCTGTGCGGCCACCACCGCAGTCCCATCGCATTGCATCACCGTCCTATAACGGCAGTGAAAGCATGTTGCGTGCCCTAGAGGGACAGCTACAAGATGTTGGTGTGCCACGTTTCAACCAGGAACATAAGCAGCTATTGAACCAGATCCTCCATCTACATGCCTTGCTCCATGACGTGCGGGGACGTCCATCCTCGGCGATTGATTGGCAACAAATGATAAAGCTGTTTGATTTTCTTTGGAGCTACACCAAGACCCACTTTCGGGGGGAAGAGGAGGCGATGCAGCGCTGTGGGTTCCCAGGCTATGAACAGCATCGGCAAGAGCACCAGAAGCTGTTGGCGCGGCTGACAGAGTTATACAGCCAGTTTCAGGCGGGCCCTGACATCGGTTTGGCCATGGATTTATTGTTCTTTCTGATCGACTGGTTTATGAGTCACACTGCAACCATTGATTTTAAGTATAAGACTTTCTTCCAACAAAACTCTCCACAGGGCACCGGGGTACAGTTAAATTAGGTGTTACCGGTAGTTTACTGACTCACCCTACGGGTTGATGTGGGCGATGACGTCGGCAGGTTTTATCTCGGTCAGACAGCGCAGATCCCCTTGGGGACAGCTGCGACGTAGGCAAGGACTACAAGAAAGCGCTCGATAGAGAATCGTCGCACGATCACTGAGTGGCGGTGTGCAATAGGGATCTGAGGAACCAAAAATGGCGATCAGTCGCCGTTGTAGCGCTGCGGCGACGTGCATCAGGCCGGAATCATTGCTGATGACCAAGCCAGCACGTGACATGAGGGCTATGGATGCGGTGAGGTCCAACTGGCCCGCTAAATTGTGGGTTTGCCGGGCCACGGCCTTAATCTGTTCGCCATCAGCTCGTTCATGACTACTGCCTAAAATCACCACTTGCCACCCTTTATTGTTGAGGTGGTGGGCCACGGTGCCGTAATGGGCCAAAGGCCAGCGTTTGGCCGGTCCGTAGGCGGCTCCTGGGCAGAGCACAGCCAGGGGGGCTGTCGTCGCCAATTGCCACTGAGCGGCCACGTTGGCCGCTACTTCCGGATTGATTTGTAACACGGGCAGGGGGGGTGATTCAGGGGGCGGGGCATCTTGATCACATCCCAAGGCCACGAAACGATCCACGAGACGCGGGAAGGCTCGTTTATTGAGTTTTCTGGCTTCGGTCAACACGCCCCAGCGCCATTCGCCACGGTAGCCGATGCGGCGGGGAATATCCGACCAAAAGGGTACCAGAGCCGACTTGAAAGAGTTGGGGAGTACGATTGCCTGACGATAACGCTGGCCACGCAGCTGACAGCCGATCCGGTAACGTTGGTACAATGCCAATCGGCCATGGGTGATCGGCACAGGTATGGCGTGGCGTACCTCCGGCATAGCCTGTATGAGGGGGGCACTCCAGGATGGGGCCAAGAGATCAATCGCCTCAGCTGGATATTGCTGGTGCAGCCAACGCACCAGCGCATGGGCCACCACCATATCGCCAATCCAAGCCGGGGCGACGATCAGGGTACCAGTTCGTAGCCGAGAATCGTTTAGGTCCATTCAAAGTTGCTGGCCGTTAAGTCGGTCAGAGAGATGCCTGTTAGGGTGATTCTCATATCTTCGTTGCCATCGCCATTACTATCTACCTTGATGTAACCAGCCGCATCGTTGTAAACGACCGAGGCTTTGTCATTGCCGGAGAAGCCGTTAACGTAGGAGCCATTAAATTCAAAATTGGCCGTGGTGATGCCCATCAGCGATTGGAAACCAGAAAAGACAATGTGATCTTTTTGGGTGGAACTACCAAGGGCGTGAAAATAACGGATGGTATCTCCAGCACCGCCATTCCACAGCGATGAGTCAGCCGGCGACGTAAAGATAAACCGGTTGGCGCCATAGCCACCGGTGATGATGTCGTCTCCTAACCCACCAGCAACTGCAGCTCCCCGGTCCATAACCACCAAAATGTCGTTGGCCAGCGACCCGACCACACTTTCCACTCCCGACAGATACACGGTCATGGTGGAGGCATTGACACTGTCAATCAGGCCAACGGTGTCGGTGCCGCCACTGCCAACGATGTATTCCACGTTGCTCACCGTCATGTTGTGGCCTGTACTGCCCAACATCGTGACGACGTCATAATCCTCCAGTGAGCTGCCCACCACCGTGCCAACGTTAGAAACCACTAACATCACCCCACCCGGATAGGCCGATGCCGAATTACTCGGATCTCCCACGATGGTGATCTTGTCATTGAGGCCGCTTCCTAATATTGTCTCAACGTCGGAGATGACCATTTCAGTCCGGGTCAATAAGGTCACGGTATCGTCTAGGACGGTACCGAAGATCGAATCGATACCAGAGGCGGCCACATTTTGCGCCACCAGCAACGTCACCGTATCTTTGCCAGCCGTTCCCAATAAGGTATCGATCCCTGACAGCACAAAATCACCATTGGTCAACAGGGTGACACTGTCGGTCAGACTGCTGCCGATCAAGGTGTCGATGCGTGATAACCAGACAGAATTATTGGTGAGCAAGATGACACTATCGGCTCCAGAAGTTCCGACAACACTTTCGATCCGTGAAATCGCCACACTGTCTGCGGTATCGAAAATCAAGACATCAGCAGTGGTGCCGGTGGTGCCGATAATGCTACTGACGTTGCTGATGTGCATCGACTGAGCAGTCGTCAACAGAATCACCGTTTCTGCCAGTGCACTGCCGATGATGGCATCAATGCCTGACAACACCAATGCGGCGCTATCCAATAGGGTCAGGGTGTCGAAAGCGACGATATCGCCCACCACCGACTCGACCGCCGATACCGCTAGAGCGCCGCCACCCTGCACTACCACTCGATCACTGCCGCTGGTTCCCAGTATGCTTTCGATGGCGCTGAAGTATAAATTCTCCGAGGTCATCATGGCGACGGTGTCGGTGCCACCGCTGCCGATCAGGCTTTCGCAGGAGGAGACCATGACAAACCCGGCGGTCAATAGGGTTAGGGTGTCGGTGTTAGCGGTGGTGGCACTGATGACCGTCTCGATGCCAGAAATGGCGATTTGATTACTGCTGCGCAGGGTTACGGTTTCACGGGCAGTGGTACCAACGAGGGTGTCGATGGCAAACACCACGACGGCATTACTGGCATCCAGCAGCAACACTGTATCCGTAGTCGTCACCAGACCAACAACTGAGTCAATGGCGGCGACGGCAATGTTGCTATGTGAGATCAGGGTAACCGTATCGACACTGCTACTACCAATGACACTTTCGACCGCAGTCACTACCAGATTTTCCGTGGTCATCAAGGTCACGGTATCGATGCCACTGCTACCGATGACGCTGTTGAAAGAGGAGACCGCCACCGCTGTCGCCGACAACAACGTCACCGTATCGGTCAACGCGGTCGTCCCGCCTACCAGGGAGTCAATGCCAACAATAGCCACCCGTTGGGTATTGAGCAAGGCCACACTTTCACGGGCAGCGGTACCGATAAGGGTCTCTACCGCTACCAATGTCGTGGCCCCTGCCTCCAGCAACAAGACGCTATCGGCATCGGTCGCGGTACCGACCACCGAGTCAATGGTGGCAACAGCCGTCAAGCTGGCCGTCAGCAAGGTGACCGTTTCAATGCCGCTATTTCCGAGTACTGTCTCAATACCGGTTATGTAGACCTGGCCAGTTGTCATCAGTGCCAACGTATCTGGCCCATGACTGCCCACAACACTGTCAAAGCCAGCCATGGCTACCGCCGCCGCCGTCTCTAATAGCAGCGTATCGGCAGCGGTGACCTGGCTGGTGACAGAGTCAATCGCAACGACTGTCAGCAAAGTCGTGCCCTGTAGCGTCACCGTCTCTTTGCTAGAGTTACCGATAAGCGTGTCAACGGCATTCACATAGACCACGCCACTGTCGAGCAAGACCACACTGTCGGCAGCGGTGGTGGCCACCACTGAGTCGATGGCCGATAATGCGGTAACGCCAGCTGTCAGTAACGTCAGCGTCTCCGTGCCACGACTGCCCAACAAAGTATCGATAGCCGTGACAGCCACGGTGCCGCCGGTGAGCAAAATCACCGTATCGGTACCAATGCTACCAACTAATTTTTCGATGCCAGAGAGGCTGATCTGTCCAGCTGCGAGTAAGGTGACGCTATCGGTCAGGCTGCTACCGACCACGGTCTCTACCGCCGTCACGGTTACTGACCCGGCGGTCAATAGGGTGAAAGTGTCGGTACCAAGACTACCAACCAGTCGTTCTATTGCAGAGACCGCCACTGCGGCGGCGGTCAGGAGCGCCACGCTATCCGTCACCGTGGAACCGATCACACTTTCAACATCGGTAATCGCCAAGCGACCACTGGTCATCAATCGTACCGTATCCACCTCGGTACTACCCACCAGGGTGTCGATGCCTGACAACATCAGCGCACCGCTTACCAACAGGGTGACCGTGTCCATCCCCGCACCACCGACCACCTGAGAAATCGAACTGACCACGACATCGCCGGCACTGAGTAATACCAGCGTGTCGGTGGCAGCGGCACCCAGCACCGTTTCAACCGACATCACCGCCACCTGATCATTGGTTGTGAGCAGCAGGGTGTCTTGACCACCACTGCCCAACAGGGTGTTGATCGCTGTTGTTACCACACTGGCTTGAGTCAGCAGCTGGATTGTTTCTCTGGCAGTGGTTCCGACCAAAGTTTCAATCTGGGAGATGGCCAGAAAACCGGCACTGCGCATCTCGATGGTGTCGATGCCAGTACTGCCAATAGCGGTGTTATCGACGATACGCACATCGCCGCTACCTACTGGTTCACCCGGATCGGAGCCACCACCGCCAACGATGACCACCGATTCGACATCGACCATGGCAATCGAACGACCATCCAACACCACCACAGTATCTAAACCGCTGGAGCCAACGACGCAGTCGATGGCGGAGACCGTGGTGGTAGCCGACTCCAACAGCACCACGGTATCTAGTTTGGTACTTCCCTGGATCGATTCGATTGCCTGGATCGCTACCGTTCCCGCCGATATCAAGGTCACGGTATCGGTTAAACTGCTGCCGATAACGGTCTCGATCGTGACGGTAATGAGGTTGGCAGCGGTCAGCAGTGCCACCGTATCGGTGCCAGCACTACCAGTCACTGTCTCCATACCGGCCACGTTCAGCAGTGCCGCCGCCAGCAGGGTGACGCGGTCATCAACGCCAGCTGATAGGCTGATGAGCGAC
>JADGCM010000101.1 GCA_015228995.1 Magnetococcales bacterium | reverse complement strand
AACGACCGGTTTGGGCAATAATCAAGGCCAACCCGGTGTAGTCACAGTCAGGGGGAATTGGGCGACAGTGGCGGAACCTCACAACACCACTGCTGGCAGTGGCCGGGGAGAGGGGGCGGTTTTCATCTTCAGAAAATCGGCTACTGGTTGGCAGCTGGACCAAACCATAGCGGCACCAGCGACAACAGACAGCCTATTTGGCGGCAGCCTAGCTATCAATAACAACATGCTGATGGTTGGGTCGTCCAATAATACGGGTCATAATTCGGTATATATGTTCCAATATGAGGGGACGATTTGGGATCGGACCAACTATCGAAATGTCTTCGTCCCTAATAGCACCAACATTGCCACTGCAGGCAAGTGGTTGGCTGTTGGTTCGCCGGGTGACGACTATCCGGATAACAATGTCGGTGCGGTTATCATTTACGACATCAGCAGCAGCAACCAATCAAGCACCATGATCCGACCAGTGGAAGGCTATGCCCACCAATATTTTGGTACCGCTGTAGCCATGGATGGGGAGCGTCTGATCGTTGGCTCACTGCCGGATGGCACCGACAGCAACAGCCGCAGCCGATCTGGAGTGGCATTTGTCTACCGTTGGGACAATACCACCAGCAGTTGGCTATCCGAAGGCCGGTTAGAGCCGAGCAGTACTGTCGATAACGATCAATTTGGCTCCCGGGTCGATATCAAAGGCGATTGGGCGATTGTCGGGGCCTGGGACGATAACGCTACGGCTACTGGAACCGCATGGCTGTTTCAGTGGGATGGCAGCGTCTGGGTCGAACGGGAACGGATCACACCGACCAATGGTGCCGCCCGGGATCATTTTGGTAGCAGTGTCGCCCTGTCAGATGCGGGAGTGTTGGTCGGGTCCCCCTACGACGATAAACAGGGCCGTGATTCAGGAGCAGTGTGGTTTTATTCTCAGTCCATGATCAGCACGACTTCTGGTTCTGGTGATGATCGGCTCATCGGAGGCAGCGGTCACGATACATTAATTGGTGGAGAGGGAGCCGACCAATTTGCGTTTACATCGCCCGCAGACGAAGCCGATATTATTGCCGACTTCAATGTCTCTCAGGGTGATCAATTGGTGTTTGACAGCACCAATTTTGCCCTCAGTGTTGGCACGCTCGATAGTGCCCAATTCGTTATCAATGAAACCGGTTTGGCCACCGAGTCCAGCCAGCGGTTTATTTTTAACAACCGCACAGGTCGGCTTTATTACGATGCGGATGGTTCAGACAGTCAGGAACCCAACGAAATTGTTCAACTAAAAAGTATTAGTACGTTATCTAGCAAGCAGATTGAAATTGCCGATATAGCCGGGGACACGATTGCTCCTCAACTTTCTCTTCCTGCCATCCTATCGGTGGACGATGCCGGAGCCGTTGTGGTCGGCACCAATATCGTGTTTACTTTTGATGAATCGGTCAGGATTGGTGCTGGGAGCATTGTCATCAGTAACGGTACTGGCGATACCCGTATCCTCTCTGCCAGCGATTCGCGTCAAGTCTCGGTCCGTGGCGATCAGCTCATCATCAACCCAGCTGAAAATCTGAATTTTAGCACAACTTACAGCGTCCAAATAACTAAAGGGACAGTCGTTGACGCAGCTGGCAACCTGTACGAAGGGACGACCGAGGCGGCGAAACTCCAGTTTACCACGTCAGCGACGGCGATCTTCCCCATGGTTTTAACCAATCTAGACCTTGCTGATATGGATGATACCGGTTCATCCAACAGTGACAACATCACCAAAAAAACCAGCAGTCTAACCATCAGTGGCGCCGGAGATAAAGGGACAACGGTGACACTGTTTGATGACAAAGACGGTGACACCCTGTTGGGTAGTAGCGAGTCGCTTGCCACCATTAAAATTACGGATGATAGCGGCGAATGGAATAGAGACTTGTCCCTTTTAGCTGGTACCTACTCCATCCGCACCATCCAAGAAAAAGGGGGCGATACCAGCATCTCCTCCGATGCATTACTTCTTACGGTCGATACCACCGCTCCGGCCGCTCCGTCGGTACCCGACCTTGATGCAGATGACGATAGCACGACGAGCAACACCAGCGGGCTTGGCTTCAGCGGTAGCGGTGAAATTGGAGCTATGGTTACCCTGTTTGTAGACAAAAACAACAACAAAAGACAGGACTCATCGGAAAGAGCATTGACCACCACCACCGTCGATAGCAGTGGCCAATGGAACGCTGAAAATTTAGCGCTCGCAATCGGTACTTATAGCCTCGTCGCCTTTCAGACTGATGTCGCGGGCAACATTGGTGCGGTTTCCGATGGATTGAGATTATCGATTGTTAGAACAGCACAAGCCAGACTGCTACGCGACGACAAGACACCGTTAACGTTTTCGAGCTAGCGGCATTGGCCCCGGCCCCTTTTCGCCCCTCACCCCCCGACCCCTCTCCCACAAGGGGAGAGGGGGGGAGGCATGATACTGTTTCTACTCCCCTCTCCATTTATGGAGAGGGGCTGGGGGTGAGGTTCATTATGGAAAGGGGCCGGAGGTAGCAAAAGATAGTAATGTATATGACGGCTGCCTTGCAGCAATGGTAATATCACTCAAGGCGCTAGAGGCCTTGCTGACGTTGCCAGCGGCGTCGGTCTGAATGGCGCGGATGTTGGTATGTCTGCCGATGGCCAGCACTGCCACATCGATGCTCCATTTGCCATTGCTTGCCACCTCGTCACTGCCGACCAGCTGATCGACACTCTCCGGATCGAACCAACCATTATTATCGGCATCTTTGAACAAGGTGAGCACCGCCGCCGCTTCACCACTGCCACTGACGATATTGGTGCTGCTACTGAATTTTAGACCGCTCGGGGCTAGCGGGGCGGTGGCATCGATGCTGAGCCGTAACGGCTCGGCAAGCGGACTGATATTACCCGCCACATCGCTTTGTTTCGCCGTCAGGGTGTGGTTGCCATTGCCAATTTTGGCCAACGTCAGCCGCCAGTTGCCATTGTCATCAACGTTGGCCGTGCCCAGAGTGGCCTTGTTTTCCAGTAGGGTAACACCGGCCCCGGGCTCACCGCGGCCCACGATCACCAATCCGGCGTTTTTGTTGCTGATGTAGCTGTCAGCCATTTCCTGGTCAGCAATGGTCAGGTCGGTGGGGGCGGCGGGTTCATCTTCATCGACGATCAAGCTAAAGGGGATCGAGGGTAAACTCTCGTCGCCGCCGCTGTCGGTTGAGGAGGCGGTGATGCTGTAACTGCCCCCCGACAGGCTCAGTTCGGTTTTCCACAATCCTCTGGTCACCGCTGCGGTGGCGAAATGATCGCCATCGATAAACAGGGTCACGAATTTCGCCCCGCTGGCAGCACTACCGGACAGGGTCAGGCCGGAGCGTTTGTTGGTGATATTGTCTATCTTGGACAGGCCGCTGTCATCATCGCTGGCCAGATCAAAGCTGCCTGGGGTCTGCACCACAATCGGCAACGCCGCCGAGACCTTGCTAGACGTGCCAGCAACGTTGGTTTGGATCGCCTTGAGGGCATGGCTGCCGCCAAACAGGTTGACCGTAGCCGCCCAGGTGGCGCTCTCAACACCAGTGGTGGCCAACAGCTCACCGCTGCTGATCTTGCCATCTCCGTTGCCATCGTCGAACAGCAGCAGTGTCATGCCATCCTCGCCATTGCCAGTGATGAGGATACCGGCCCCACTAGCGACAACGGCAGTGGTGGAGAAATCAACCTGTAACTCGGTGGGCGTGGTCGGGACACTGGTGTCTATAGTAACGGCCAACGGCTCCGAATCGCTACTGGTACCGGTATCCGTGGTTTGCTGGGCGGTAAAAATGTGCGCTCCAGCAGTGAGGCTGGCCAGTTTGACGCTCCACTTGCCGGCAGCGTTGGCGGTGGTGCTGACGACGGCATTCCCTTCGGCAAACAGCGTTATCTGGGCAGCTGCCAGCGAGTCGCCAACAAAGGTCAAACCTTTGTTTTTATTGGTGATGCCATCACCGACCACGCCGCTGTCATCGCCCGCCAGCAGGGCCAAGGCGGTCGGTGGTGAGGGCGGGACCGATTCGATGATCTCCAGTTCCAGAGGGAGCGAGGCCGGGCTGAGATTGCCGGCCAGATCCGACTGCACAGCGCGGATGGCATGTTTACCCACCGCCAATTCGGCATTATCGATGCGCCATTGACCGCTGCTATTAACGGTAGTCGTGGCCAAGGCGCTGTTGATATCGGAGTTATCGCCTGCAAACAGATAGACCCGCAGCCCCTTTTCGCCACTACCGCTGATAGATAAGTCACTGGTACGGGTGGTGATGTTATCGCTCTTATGGCCGCTATCGTCTTCAGCGGCCAAATCAAGCTTGGTCGGGGCGGCAGGGGCAACGGTATCAACCACCACAGTCAAGGCCAAGCTGCCCTTGCTGATATTACCCGCTCCATCACTTTGACTAGCAACGATGGCGTGGGTCCCAGCGGTCAAGGTGGCCAAGACGCCGCTCCAGCTGCCCGATTCATCGACCACAATGGCCTCGCTGGCGCGTGTTTCGCCACTGTCGAACCTGCTATTTTTGTTTTTGTCGACAAACAAGGTCACCGCGCCACCGGCTTCGCCCCGGCCACTGACAGCCAGATTTTCGGTAACACTGGTGATATTATCACTATCCGATGGACCGCCATCGCTGCTGGCAGCCAAGTCCAAGCCAGTCGGGGCAACGGGAGCGCTGGTATCAACGTTGATCACCAGTGCACTGGAAAAGTCGCTGCTGATCCCATCGATAATCTGTTGCGCAGTAAGGGTGTGACTGCCTTGGCTGAGCGTGGCCGACACGCCCCAATTACCCGTCGCCGTCACTGTGGCCGTCCCCTTAGCGCTGCCACCATCGAACAGCACCACCTTGGCCCCTCTTTCGCCGCTACCGGTGATGGTCAATTTGCTCTTGTTGGTGATGCCATCGCCGACGATGCCGCTGTCATCTCTGGCCAGCAAAGCCAGATCGGTGGGGGCCGTTGTCGTTCCGGAACCGATGCGGACTGGCAGAGCTGCAGAGACTTTGCTGGTATTACCGGCCAAGTCGCTTTGGATCGCTTTGAAGCTATATTTGCCGTCAGGGAGATCGATACCGACGGACCAACGACCCTCTTCATCGGCGGTAAGTCCCTCTTCTGAGACCACTTCGCCGCCGTCGGCCCGGTCATTGTTATTGCTGTCGTTAAACAGGATGATGGCAGCCCCGGCTTCGCCTTTACCACTGATCAGACCATCGGCGTACTGCATACCGGTTACCGCTGCCGGGGCTGTGGTATCGATGGTCACGCTCAGTGCTGGCGAGGCTTCGCTCCATTCGCCATCGACCTGCTGTTTCGCGGTCAGGGTATGGGCTCCTTGGCTCAGACCAGAGACCTTAACGCTCCAATCCCCCGCTGCGGTAACGGTCGCGGTGCCCTTGCTGCTACTGCCGTCGAACAAGGCCACTTTAGCCCCGACCTCACCACTGCCGGTGATGGTCACCGCCGTTTTATTGGTGACGCCATCACCGGCCACGCCGCTATCATCGCTGGCTAGCAAGGCTAGGTTGGCGGGAGTGGATAACGAATCGCCGATGCGGACTGGCAGAGCCGCAGAGACTTTGCTGGTATTACCGGCCAGGTCGCTTTGGATCGCTTTGAAGCTATATTTGCCGTCAGGGAGATCAATGCCGGCGGACCAACGACCCTCTTCATCGGCGGTAACTCCCCCTTCTGAGACCACTTCGCCGCCGTCGGCCCGGCCATTGTTATTGCTGTCGTTAAACAGGGTGAGGTTAGCCCCGGCTTCGCCTTTACCACTGATCAGACCATCGGCGTACTGCATACCGGTCACCGCTGCCGGGGCGGTGGTATCGATAGAGACCACCAACGCCGCCGAGGCTGTACCAAGGGTCCCACCTGTCAACTGTTTAGTGGTAAACGAGTGACTCCCCTGGCTCAAACCCGATAGCTTGAGGCTCCAAGTTCCCGCTGTCACCGTCGCCGTGCCTTTGTTTCTGCTGCCGTCAAACAGCACCATTTTGGCACCGTTGCTACCGCTACCGGTGAGGGTCAGGCTGGTTTTGTTGGTGATGTTGTCGGAGTCGGAGGAGCCGGTGTCGTCGGCGGTTGATAAGTCAAGAGCCGACTCAAATTCAACCACGAATGACCTTGGAGTTCCGGGGTTATTCCAATCATCGTGCCAACCCGCATCATCTGTGCTGTTTCCAATGCATATGTACGGCTCTCCACTGTTACCATCTTGGCTAGGCGCCCATCCGCTGCTATAGCTAAAACTTTCTTTAGCTGAAGTTTCACGGTTTGTGAGTTTTTCACACTAGGCAACCAGCCTGAGCAG
>JADGCM010000100.1 GCA_015228995.1 Magnetococcales bacterium | reverse complement strand
GGTCGTAGTGGTCGTAGTGGTGGTAGTGGTGGTAGTGGTGGTGGTGCAGCACAGCCCCCCATCTCCTTCGAGCAAATAGCGCAGCAGTTGGCCGCAACAGGGCCAGCCGATGCAGGCACGATGCGACAGATGATTGACACAGCGACGATCCAAGAGGGTGCTGCCTTACAGAACATGCCACCAGTTTTGGCAGCAACCAACCTCGCCCCAAAGCAACAGATGGTACAGCAACCTCTCCCCCCTCACCCCCCGACCCCCTCTCCCACAAGAGGAGAGGGTGAGCCTATTGGAAAGCACCCAGCTACGCCATCGCCGCAACGCCCCCAACAACCGGCCGCTCAGCAGCAACAGCAACGTCTTTCCCCTCATCCCCCCACCCCCTCTCCCACAAGAGGAGAGGGAGCGAAAGGCGCTGACTCGTCCAAAACGCCCCGCTTTAAGAAAGCTGGGGCCGAGACCGTTTCGGTGGCTACGTTGGCACAATATGAACAACAACAGCCTCCTCTGATGACAATTGCCGAATATCGACAACAATATCGTCATATTTATGACGATATAACAGATAGCGATCTGGTCGATCAATTGCACCAGCAGTTCTACCGTCATTTTTCCCGCACTGACTATGAACAAAAAATAGGCTGGGAAACTGCCGCAGCGGCATCACTCCAGACCGAAGAGCTGGAGACGGTTTATCAAGCCCTAGATCGGGGGGAAAAACGGGTAGCTTTTCGTCTGTTGCTGCGTCTGGCGCAACGTGGTGTGGTAGAAGGACAATTTCATCTCGGCTACTGGCTCGCCTCTGGCATCGGCACAGAGCGTGATCTCGACAGGGCCTCAATCTGGTTCCAACGTGCCGCTGATACCGGTCATGAGCTCGCCTACAGCAACCTGCTGCTGCTTAAATCAATGCAGCTGGCCAATCGATTTCGCACCCGAGAGAAAGACAAATGTAGTTGCAACTAAAAACCGGGTACACTTCTTGCGAAATCGCTTTTTCGTAGTAGGTGCGCATGTCGCGCATCGGCTGTCGATTAAAAAATCGATAGAGCAAATGTACGAAAAAAGATAGTCAGGTCAGGTGCAATAATTATGTCTCAAAAAGTTATATCGCTGCGGATTTCGTCCGCTCTGCTTGATCGTTTGGATCAAATGGTGGATCTGCTTAAGCACGACCCGAAGCGTTCCCCACGGGGCAATCTGACTCGGGCTGAGGTGATTCGCGAATCGATCATTCGTGGCTGTGATCTATTGGAACAGGAGGACCGTCCATCGCTGTCACCGCGGGATGGTTGGGGGGGAACAGCCCATCATCTTTATGCCATGGACGATTCTATGGATGGCAATGCTGATGATCGGTCAATGCTGTTTGCACAGGAGTTCAGATCCTGATGAGGGCAGTTTTGGTGACCGGAGGGGCTGGTTATGTGGGCTCCATTCTGGTACGGCGGCTGTTGCAGCGCGGTTATCGGGTGATTTGCCTAGATGCACTCCATTTTGGCGGCGAGTCACTGCTGGATGTCTGGGAAAATGAGGCGTTCCATTTTCACCGCTGTGACATTACCGATGCGGCCGAGGTAACGGCCATCCTAGATCACTATGAAGGAATTGATGCAGTCGTTCATTTGGCTGCCGTGGTCGGTGATCCGGCGTCTAAACGGCAGCCAGAATTGACCCATCGCACCAACTGGGACGCCTCGGTCCACCTGCTAGATCAGGCGGTCCGGCATCACATCCCGCGGTTTCTATTTGCCTCCACTTGCAGTAATTACGGCAAAATGGCCGATCCGGGCGGCTTTGTTGACGAGACGTCACCGCTGGCGCCGGTATCCCTATATGCCGAATTAAAAGTGCGTTTTGAACAATATCTGTTGCACGATAGGGGACGCCCTTCCTGGTTCTGTCCGACAGCACTGCGTTTTGCCACCGTTTATGGCATCTCTCATCGGATGCGTTTTGACCTGACCGTCAATGAATTTACCAAAGAGTTAGCGTTAGGACGCGAATTAGTGGTGTTCGGTGAACAGTTTTGGCGCCCCTATTGTCATGTTGCCGACTTTTCTCATGCCATGTTGGCGGTGCTGGAGGCGGCGCCCGAACAGGTTGCCGGTGAGGTATTTAACGTCGGCGACAATAATGAGAATTACACCAAAGGGATGTTGTTAGAGCAATTACTGCTGCTCTTTCCGGAAGCGCGTATCCGGCGCATGGAACTCAAGGACGACCCCCGCGATTATCGAGTCCGCTTCGACAAAATTCAAAAGCGGCTGGGCTTCGCCATTGCGCACACTGTGCCAGAAGGGATGCGTGATATGCGTCGGCTATTGGAGTTGGGCCTCCTCTCGGAGCCGGACCATCCCCGCTACTACAATATCCCTCACAGCGCCCCTTGAACAGAGTATCAACCGCCGAAAATTCGCCCACCGCGTCGTTATGGCAGCAGCTGCAGGCGTGCGTGGGTGCTTGGCTGCCGGTCACCCATCTTGCCGGTGGTGCACTGGCTTGGTGTGCCGTCCAAATGGCCTCTGGTCTCCAAGGTCCGTTGGTTGTTGTGGTGCCCTCTAACAGCCGCATTGAGGCTCTTTATCGTGAGTTGTTGTTTTTTACCAATGGCCAGCAGCGTCATACAGCGCTGCTGCCGTTCCCTGGCTGGGGGGTGACACCGTTCGACCGCCTCTCCCCTGATCCGACCAGTGTTGCTACCCGCCTTGCCACCTTGTTCCGTTTGACCCAAATGCATGGCACCACGGCTATTACCGCTGGAGATGCCTCCGGTCGAGCCTGCGCGGTGGTGGTCACAACGCCAGCGGCGTTGATGCAACGGTTGATGCCGGCTGACGTTCTGGCACAGAACGGCTTTTCCATCGCTATCGGCGACCAGATTGATCTACCAGCGTTACGGCGGTTTCTGCTGGAAACCGGCTACCATCCGGTCAGTCAGGTACAGGAAGCTGGTGAGTTTGCCATCCGTGGTGGCATTATTGATCTCTTTCCCCCCGCCCAATCGGAGGCGGTGCGTATTGAGCTGTTCGGTGATGAGATCGAAACCATGCGCACCTTCGATCCGATCAGCCAGCGTTCACGCGATCCCATCCCCCGTTTGCACGCCTTGCCGGTGTGTGAGGTTATCTTGGATCGTGAGACCATCGACACCTTTCGCGCTAATTATTGCAGCCGTCATGGTGGTCAGGTGGTGGAGGATCGTTGTTATCAGTCGGTCTCACGCGGGGAGAAAGTACCGGGCATAGAGCACCTATTACCACTTTTTTATCATCACACCGATACCTTTTTTGATTATTTGCCTGCCCAGTCGACCTTTTTGATTGATAAAGGGGTCATGGCAGCTGGCCGCGAATGGCAGCAGGAGATCGCGTCACAACTCCAGTCTCAGTCGCACCCCGTTGCTGCACCAGAACTCTACCTCTCTCTCGACGCAATGACCGAACACTGGCATCGTTGGCCCGGTCTGACTCTGGACGAATCTGAGCCACTCCCCCCACCCTACTCCATGGCCTTTGACGCCACTCCGTGTTTCCATATCGAGCATCGTAATGCTCAGGGCTCTATCATGGCCTTGGTGGCCGATGCCATCCGGCAGTGGCAGCAACAACATTACCGCGTTGGTATCGTGGTGCGCACCGTTGGTCAGCAGCAGCGATTACGTGAATTACTCCAGGATCAACGGTTGCCAACGGTCGACATTCCCTCTTGGCAGGCGTTACTGCAACGGCGTGATACCGAGAACGTGGCCCTGGTACTGGGTGATGTGGCGTGTGGTTTTATCCACGCAACCACCCATCTGGTACTATTGACCGAAGAAGACATCTTCGGCACCCGCTTGCGGCAAAGGCGCACCGATCGGCGTTATCTAGACCAATTATTGGCCAGCTTTGCTGCCCTTAATGAGACCGATTTAGTGGTGCATAGCGACTATGGTATTGGTCGTTACGCTGGATTGCATACGTTGACAGTTGGCGACCAGATCAATGACTTTATGTTGATCCTCTACGCCGATGAAGACAAGCTCTATGTACCAGTCGACCAACTCGACCGAGTCAGCAAATATGCCAGCAGCACCGCCAGTAGCGAGATCGCCCTCGATAAACTGGGATCCGCACGCTGGAAACGCACCAGACAAAAGGTGCGCCGTGATATCCTCGCCATGGCTCAAGAACTGGTCCATTTACAAGCCCAGCGGCAGATGCGCCACGGTTTTGCCTTTTCGCCCCCTGATCTCCTCTATCAGGAGTTTGCTGCCTCGTTTCCGTTTGAAGAGACACCCGACCAGTCCCAAGCCATTGAGGCGGTGTTGACCGATATGGGCGCTGAAAAACCGATGGATCGCTTGGTTTGTGGCGACGTTGGCTTTGGCAAAACCGAAGTGGCGTTGCGGGCCGCGTTCCGCGCCGTTATCGATGGTAAACAGGTGGCGGTGTTGGTGCCCACCACTATCTTGGCACAACAGCATTACGAGACCTTTGTTAAACGGATGGCACCGTTTCCGGTACAGATTGGTCTGCTATCGCGTTTTCGCACCCCCAAGCAACACCAACAGACCCTGGCTGCCATGGCGGCTGGCCAAGTCGATATCGTGGTAGGCACCCACCGGTTATTACAAAAGGATATAGCGTTCCATAATCTAGGCTTGTTGGTGGTAGATGAGGAGCAGCGCTTCGGTGTCACCCACAAGGAGCGCATTAAACAGCTACGGGCCACGGTGGACATTTTAACACTGACGGCCACCCCCATCCCCCGTACTCTACACTTGGCCTTGAGCGGGGTGCGCGACATCTCGATCATCGCCTCACCACCACCGGATCGTACGGCCGTGCGCACCATCTTGACCCAATACGACAAACAGCTCGTGCGTGAAGCCATCTTGCGTGAGATCTATCGCGGTGGTCAGGTGTTTTATCTGTTCAATCGTGTCGATGACATTGAGCGACAGGCAACGATTTTGACCGAGTTGGTACCAGAAGCCAAAATCGGCGTCGCCCATGGCCAGATGTCGGAAAGTGTGCTGGAGAAGGTTATCTTTGCTTTCTATCGGCAACAATTTAACGTCTTGGTTTGTACCACCATCATTGAGAACGGCATTGATATTCCGACCGCCAATACCATCATCATTCATCGTGCCGACCAATTTGGTTTGGCGCAATTACACCAGTTACGCGGTCGAGTGGGACGGTCAAAACAGCGTGCCTACGCCTATTTGTTGCTACCCACAACCGGCACTGTCAGCAATGATGCGCAGAAACGACTGGATGCCATTGAAGCCTTTGATGAACTAGGCGCTGGCTTCATGTTGGCCACCCAGGACATGGAGATCCGTGGAGCAGGCAATATTCTCGGGGATGCCCAGTCGGGTCAGATTCGTGAGGTCGGTTTTGACCTCTACAACCAGATGTTACAAGAGGCTGTCCAGCTGCTGCAACATAACCCTGACGCCGATATAGCCGAACTAGCAGCGATCAATCAAGAGTCAGCAACGACAAGCCAGGAGGTCAATCCCACCATTCAGCTTTACGTCTCCAGTTACATACCCGAAACCTACGTCAGCGATGTCCATCAACGATTGACGCTGTATAAACGCATTGCTGGGTTAGTCAATGCGGACGACATCAATGAAATTCGTCTGGAACTGCTGGATCGCTTTGGACCCTTGCCAGACTCAGTGACGCTGTTATTACAGGTGGTAACGCTCAAACATTTATGCCAACGCTTGCGTATATTGGGGGTTGAAGCAGGCCCAAAAGGAGGAATGATTCAATTTCACCCTCAACCACGGATCGACACCACGGCCATGGTGGCATTATTACAACAAGGCGGTGGCAGGGTGCAGTTTGACGCTACCAAATCGGCTTTGTTGTTGCGCCAACGTGACTGGCTTGAACCGGCGGTACGCTTGGCCGAATTGACGACCATCCTACACCAGCTGGCGCAGCCGGGAGAGGCATGATACTGTTTCTACTCCATCTCCATTTACGGAAAGGGGCTATTGGCGTCTCCTCCGGGGGATCCTGCCTCCTGGTACGAGGCCCCTCCGAGGGGCATGAATCATGAAACCCCAACGGGGCATTCCGCGTTATCCTGAGGGCACTGCCCCAGGGATAAAGGACTGGCAGAAACGATAAACAACGCTACACAAAAAACTCTTTACATCAACCAAAAAATCTGCTATAGTTGCTCCTGTGTTGGAGTTGTTTTTATCCGCAAATAAATCTATTTTATTAATAATTTATATCCCATGCCTGCGTTAGCTGTTGAGGATAAATCCTAATGCAATTAGCCCATCAGGACCATGACGGCTTTTTCAAGGCGTGGATCAACGATACCGGAACGATCCGTGATTTATCGCAATCTTGGCTACCAGAGCCC
>JADGCM010000099.1 GCA_015228995.1 Magnetococcales bacterium | reverse complement strand
CATCTTCCTCTTTCCAGTCAAATGGACCAAATATTTTTTCTTTATCTAGAACCATCACTTTATCAGTGATTGGTAAACTTTCTACAATTAACTGTCGGACATTAGGATCTGGTAAGTCTGCGGGTATAATTTGAATAATTTCTGTTGCTGTTGGCGCCTTAGCGCTACTAAGTTTGGCTATATAGCTAGCCCGATTAGCTAGACCAGGATCTCCAGAAGGTGATTGGAGATTTGGAGTACAAGAAATATGAAACAATCTACCTTTATATTTATGCTCTAATTCTGGGTATCCTGTAGTTACAAAAATTATTCCAGATTTACAGAAATTTTCCTTTGTCGTTGGCCTCCAAGCACCGCCGATGAACTCTGCCAGAGGCTTCAAATACCCACCTCCAGGTTTGCTAGTTGCCTTATCTAAAATGGCAATAACATTGCGTTTTTCATCGTCCATTGTTACACCCTTCAATGTTGTTTCCGCCATTCTACAGTCCCAAAAGCCATTTTTTCATTTTCACGAACAGAACTAAATATTAAAATTACACCATAGATATCATGGGAGATTGATGCCGTTATTAATAATACAATCACTGGCATGATTATACCACTAACAGATTTAGAATACTATGAAATATTTAGCGTATCTCATTTTTGCAATACCGGGGTTTGTTTCGCCTGTTGATTTTTGCCGGCAATAGGTGTATCCAGTGGGCCGGGGGTTCGTTTCGATCACTTGGTAGAGGTTGTATGCCATGACGGATTTCAGGCCGGGTGGTGGGGATAACGATTCCCCCCCATCGGAGCAAACTCGGCTTAATGAGCTGCGACAACAGATCGATGCCATCGATAATCGTGTTCACGATCTGCTGATCGAACGCGCTGGGTTGGTAGTAGAGGTAGGCCAGGTAAAGGGACGGCGCAGCGATGTGCTGTTTTATCGGCCAGAACGTGAAGCCCGGATCCACCGGCGGCTGGCGGCACGCCACCACGGCGCCCTACCAATCGAAGCGCTGCACCGCATCTATCGCGAGATCATTTCCGCTTGCCTCAGTCTGGAGACACGGTTGAATGTGGTCTACTTGGGGCCGGAAGCCACCGCCACCCATGAGGCCGCCCTGAAACATTTTGGTTCTTCGGCAGTGATGTCGCCGGTGGCCTCCATTGATGATATCTTCCACGACGTTGAGGTGGGACGGGCTGATTTTGGCGTCGTGCCGGTGGAAAATGCCATTGAGGGGGTGGTTATCTACACTTTGGAGCGATTCATCGACTCCCCCCTGCGTATCTGTGGCGAGGTGATGTTACCGGTGGTCTACTGCCTAATGTCGCTGGCCACCTCTATGGAGCAGGTACGCCGCGTTTATGGTCATACCCGGGCCCGGGCTCAGTGTCGTCTGTGGCTCGAACGCCATTTGCCTACCATGCCGGTCACCATTGTCGATGCCACAGCCAAGGGGGTCGCTTTGGTGCGTGAGGATGAAGAGTCGGCGGTGTTGGCCGGCGTCCACGCTGCCGATCGTTATGGTCTCAATGTACTGAGTGAACACGTCGAAGACCGTGCCGGTCATGAGCACCGTTTTCTGGTCATTGGCCGGCAAGACTCGGGGCCCTCTGGGCAGGACAAAACCAGCTTGATGTTCTCCTTCCGTGACCAACCTGGCTTTCTCCATCGTGTGCTCGGTATTTTTGCTTGTCATGGCGTCAATCTGACCCGCATTGAGTCGCGTCCCTCTTGGTCTAAGGCCTGGGACTATCTCTTTTTTGTTGAGTTGGAAGGACATCGCGAACAACCTCCGGTGGCGGCAGCGATGGCAGAATTGATGGAGGTACCCGGCGTGTCGGTACAAATCCTCGGCTCCTATCCTAAAAGGGCGGTTTAGGCTATGGCATTTTTTATCAAACGATTGGCCGTGGTCGGCGTTGGTCTGATCGGCGGCTCTTTTGCCCAGGCCCTGCGTGAACAAGACTTAGTCGGCGAGGTGGTCGGGGTGGCACGCAGCCAGAAGACACTCGATAAAGCGCGTGAATTAGGGGTGATCGACCGTGGCACCCTGGATGTCCAACAAGGGGTGATCGGGGCCAATTTTGTGCTGGTGGCGCCACCGGTGTGTGCTATTGTGCCGATGGTACAGCAATTTGCCCCCGCCTTGACGCGCGGGGCCGTGGTCACCGATGCCGGCAGTGTCAAAAGCTCGATCGTCCACGCTTGTGAGCAGGCAATGCCGGATGGTTGTTATTTTATCGGTAGCCATCCCATCGCTGGCCGTGAACGCTCTGGGGTGGAGGCCGCCTTCCCTGCCCTATTTCAGGGCAGTCGCACCATTTTAACCCCGACCCCACGCACCGCTCCCGCTGCCTTGGAGATGGTGCGGGTAGTATGGGAAGCCTGTGGCTCACAGGTCGAGACCATGGCCGCCGACCACCACGACCGCGTTTTGGCTGCCACCAGCCACCTCCCCCACCTGATGGCTTATAACGTCGTCAAGACCTTGTCTGATTTAGAACAAGACATTCAGGCCGAAGTGTTTCGTTATGCCGCCAGTGGTTTCCGCGATTTTACCCGTATCGCCTCCTCCGACCCGACCATGTGGCGCGACATCTGCCTTGAAAACCGCGACGCCATTAGCGAGATACTGCAACGCTTTCGCCGCGACTTGGACGAGTTATTGGCGCTGGTATCTCAAGGAGACGCCACAGCCCTGCATGCTATGTTTTCACGCTCCCGTGACACCCGTGAACGCGTTCTCAGGGAAAATAAGGTATTGAGAAATCCTTGATCGTTATTCGGCAGCGGCCATCTTTTTGACCATCAGCTCGGAAAATAGCAGCAGGTCGTCGAGGTGGTGATCAATCACTTGGCGGAACAAAGTCAAGTCTAACTGCTGGTACTCACGCATCAGCGTATTGCGAAAGTCAGCCATACTGGCCAATTTCTCCGCCAGATCTCGTTCGATCAGCTGGTGCTCAGCCAACAAGATGAAGCTGTCGCGGCTCTCTTCGGGGATGCCGAGCCTGCGTCTTCGAATCACATGGTTGGCCAAGTCAATCGACTGCTCACAGGCCCGGTGCAGATTGGCGGCAATGGCGTCCTGCTTCAGCTGGTCAATCTCAAAGGGAACATCCAACGTAAAGGCATCGTAACGGCGGACCTGCTGGATGCAGCGTTGGATGCTCGCCGCCTTGTTGAGTAAGACATCATTCACGCTGCGCTGCTCACTCCTCTTCACCATCGCTCAAAAATGGATTAAAGCGGCGCTCGCGACCAATCGTCGTCGAAGGGCCATGGCCTGGGTGACAGATCACCCGGTCTGGCAACGACAGCAGGCGGTCACGAATCGATTGCAGCAATTGGCTGTGGTTGCCCCCCAACAGATCGGTACGGCCAATCGAGTTGGCAAACAAGGTGTCTCCAGTAGCTATTTCATCCTGCCAGCGCAAGCAAACCCCACCCTGGGTATGGCCTGGGGTATGGATCACCTCAATGACCATCCCGGCCAGTTGCAACTGTTCTCCATGCTCTAAAGTTCGATCGATACGCGGCAGCGGCCCGAAGGAGGACATTCCCCACGACATCGCATCACGGGCCGCTTTGGCAACCTGCTCCCGATCGCCGTCATGCAACCAAAATTGGCATCCGGTCAGCTGCTGTAAACGCGCCACCGCGCCGATATGATCGGCATGGCCATGGGTGTTGACAATGTGGGTGAGACGTTTTCCCAATTTTTTCAGACGTTGCAATAGCTGATCCACCTCACCACCCGGGTCCATTAAGATCACCTCATCCCCATCCGCCTGGCCCAGAATATGGGTATTGACCTGCAACGGCCCCGTGACGACAACTTCGTGGACAATATTCATAGACACCGACCTCTTATTTTCAGCTGGGATGTTGGGGATGATTGGCCATGGAATTGGCCATGGAACTCTTGAGACCCTCCTGCATGACGACCCGATAACCTTTCTGCATCAGCTGATCCCGCAGCAGCTGCAATGCCGCCAAGGCATCGATATGATCCGGATAGGGCGTTCGGCGCACTGTACCGGCCGACCCCACCCGCCCCCACTCACGAATCACCTGCCATTGACCTAATAAATCCGGCTGTATCTGGATAAAATAAAACCAGACGGACTGATTATCCGGGTTAACACGCTGCAAGTAGGCCTTCATCCGTTCTGTTTCCCCATCATGCGCACCAAAGCATCAAATGGCAGCGGTCGACTGATATGGTAGCCTTGAATATGGTCACAACCATGGTTGCGTAAGAAATTCATCTGGAAAATAGTTTCAACTCCTTCTGCCACCACATCCATGCCAAGACTGTGCGCCATGGAGATAATAGCGGTGATGATGGCGGCATCGTCCGAATTTTCCACCAAGTCACGAACGAAAGATTGGTCAATTTTCAGGGCCCGCAGCGGCAACCGCTTCAAATAGCTTAACGAGGAATAACCGGTACCAAAGTCATCGACAGAAATATGGATACCCATCTCGTTGAGAGCCGCCAAGGCCCGACGCGCCTGTTCGACATCCGCCATCATCAAACTCTCAGTGATCTCTAGTTCCAGATTCTGCGGCTGCAAGCCAGTCTCAGCAAGAATTGTCATCAGTTTACGCACAAAGTCGGGTTGCTGCAGCTGCATAACCGACAGATTGATGGCAGCCCGAAAATCCCCCTGGTGCAACGACACCATCTCTTTCATCTCTAGACAGGCGTGCCGCAACATCCACTCCCCCAACGGCAGGATCAAACCGGTCTCTTCGGCCAAAGGGATGAACTCAGATGGAGCAATCATGCCTTGACTGGATGGCCACCGGGTCAGCGCCTCAACACCGATAATACGGTGACTCCTGAGATCCAATTTAGGCTGGTAATGAACGGTCAATTCGCCGCGTTCTAAAGCGCGGCGTAGCCGGGTCTCCATCGCCAATCGCTGCGAAACGACCACATCCATCGACTCGGTATAAAACTGAAAATTATGCCGACCACATCTTTTAGCCCGATGCAATGCTAAACTCGCGTGTTTAATCAGACTATCGCCATCATAGCCATTATTGGGGTAGATAGCGATGCCACAGCTGGTACCGACATAGACCTCTTGACCCTGGAGTATAACCGGTGCTTTCATGGCGTCAAACAGCTGTTGTACGGTATAGATCACCTCTTGTAACGATACCACATTCTCCAAAATTAAGGCAAATTCATCCCCATCCAAACGACAAATGGTGGCACCATAACGGCCGGAATGGCTCAAACGCTGCGCCACCTCCAGTAATAACAAATCGCCGCTGGCATATCCCAACGTATCGTTGATGGTCTCGAACAGATCCAGATCGAACAAGGCCAAAGCCACCTTACATAGGGTACGATCGGCATTGAGCAAAGCCCGGCTTAAATGATCCCGAAACAAAGTGCGATTGGGCAGACCGGTCAAGGCGTCGTATTCAACCGCATTTTCAACCATCTGGCGGCTGACATGGATCTGTTGCTCCACCTCACTCATGGCATTGCCGAAGACACTGGTCATGATCCGCAGCTGCTCTTCAATACGCCGATGCTCGGTCACATCCTGACCAATATACCACACTGCCTCACTGTTGTGTCCCAATGGCAGACGACTCCAACGCAGTGTGCGCACCACACCGTTGCGACATTGCCACATTCGCTCTATGATGGCGTCGTCGGGCCATGGCCCATCACCGAACAATCGGGTCACGGCAGCAACATGGCGAATATCGCTGGCGGTCAAGCCGCTGAGCTGCTGGCAAACTGGATTCCAAAACAGGATATCCAGACCACCACGCTCCATGGCTGCGCTGCGCAGGGCCATAACCGGCTGCGGCAGCGCTGCCAACAAAGCGGCGGGAGCCATGTCGCAATTTATGTCTGATTCGAGTAGGTGGGGATACCCCATACAGAAGAACATCCTTCCATCGCATCGGTAATACACGGAGACCGGCCCTAATCATAACCGATTACGTCATTCAGATCAACTACAGCAAGGAGGCAATGTGTCCGCTTCTGTCCAAGCATTCAAACAACGCTTTAATGGTGTCTACATTTATTTTCATGATGGCCAGTTCTCGCGTTTCTCAGTAGCCAGCAAGGCACTCGCTCAAGGGCTCCAGCATCTGGGCATACCCGTCTACTCTAACATCACCGCCCCCCCAATACTAAGCTGGTGTTCCATTTACGAACCACAACCATTCCTTTACCTCTTCGAGGTCAACGACACCACTTACAGTCCGGCCTATATGCGGACCATTCAGGTCTACCAAGCCGCTACGAAAATCATCTTGTGTATGTCTGATAATTTACAGAGTTATCTCACCCCAGATGAAATTCCAGCGCTGATGGCCCACGAAAATCGTTTTATCAAAA